>NZ_JAAYFP010000032.1:0-3999 GCF_012728195.1 Candidatus Sordicultor fermentans | reverse complement strand
TTCAATAAACTCTTTGGCGCCGGGTATAGCCTGGTCGCCATAGAGTAAAACTCCATCCATATCAATAAGAAATGCTTTTTTATCCATAACCTCACCTCAAAAACCACATCTATTATAATTTCTCCCCCTCTTATTAGCAAACATAGTTCTTGCAAAAGAACTATAAAATTGAGATATAAGAAATGGGTTAAGCCAGACATTAGTGAAGAACCCACACTTTTGTGCATTTTCAAATACCAGAGTCTTCTTTTCCAGTAAATGTAAGCCTCATTCATGTCGTATTCTTTATGTGGAAAACTATAAGTATAGCGACATATCATATCTTTTTGCTGTCTTTTTAACAATTCTCACAATAAGCGAAAACCAGCATTTATTCTCATCTCCTCTCTTTTTTGGAAAGTAAAAGATCACTCCTACTCAAGATAGGCTGAAAACATCTTAACTTCTTAAGACTTAAGACTTAATAAATAAAATCTGAGGAATGAGAAAAATATATTCTATATGGCCTTTATAGCCGGCGAGCCTCTATCGATTGAACGATTGATGAAAATATTTTGAACAATTATTGAAAAAGTTATTGACATTCAGTAAGCATATAGTATATTTATAATAACGAATATAGATTAAGAGGCTTTAATTTGGAATCAATTGCCAGAAGGAATCGAAAAAAGAAAATTATAGAATTACTGGAAAGCCGGGGAACCATGGATATTAATACTCTGGCAAAAGAACTGGAAATTTCTCCTATAACCTTGCGCAGAGACCTTAAAGACCTGGAGGAGCAAAGCCTGGTCACCAGGATCTGGGGAGGTGTAACTTTAGCTACCCACTCTATACCCGAGCCACCCTTTGAAGATAGAAATGTAGAAAACTTACAAGAAAAGCGAGCCGTTGCTAGAGCTGCACTAACTTTAATCAAGCCGGGAGACGTCATAGGGTTAGGCGGAGGGACAACTACCTATGAGCTTGCCAAGCTTTTGGGGAATATCCCCAATATTCAAGTAGTCACCAATGCAATTAACATAGCTTATCTGCTTCTCCGATTAGGAGTAAAAATTGTCGTTCCGGGAGGGTTTTCTCGAGAAGGGTCTTACAACTTAGTAGGCGATAGAGCAGAAGAACTCTTTAAAGAAATTTTTATTGACAAGCTCTTTTTAGGGGCAGATGGTGTTGATGTTGATGGAGGTATTACCACATTGAATCCCAGTGAGGCAAGGCTCAATAGCATAATGTTAAACTCTGCTCATACAGTCATAATTTTAGCCGATTATGGCAAAATAGGACACAAACGTCTTATCCCCATCAGCTCCCTTGAAAAAGTGGATATCCTGATTACCGATGAAGGTGCTCCTCGAGAAATATTGAAGAAAATAGAAAAAAAGGGAGTAAGAGTAGAGATTGCATCATTATCGACTCAAAACGGTAGCTATAGCCAGAGCGACTATAAGTTCAAATGAGGGAGGTTAATATATTGAGAGTGGTAGGAAAGCTGAATGGATTATGGGAATTGAGCTTAGATAAAAGGTTTGATTTATCAAATACTTATGCCATTTCGGTTCCAGGTTGTGTTGGAAGCGAAGTTCCTGCTCTGAGAGATTATCGAGGCGCATTATGGTATAGAAAGAAATTCTGTGCGGGAGACCTTCCCAAGGATAGAAGGATTTTTGTTCGTTTTGGAGCAGTAAACTACTATACTGAAGCATGGTTAAACGATTCTTTTATTGGCTCACACGAGGGAGGCTATACTCCTTTTATTTTTGAAATCACGAAATACATCAAACCCCAAAATGAACTTCTGGTAAAAGTTCTTGCACCCGGGGAAAATGACCCCCAGTATCCTTTTGGAGAAATTCCCCATGGAAAACAGGAAGCTAACTGGTATGGAATTGCCGGTGGCATATGGCAGGAAGTAGAGTGGTTTACAACAGGAACCAATTGTATCGAAACACTTTATATAACTCCTGACGTAGACAAAGAGAAAGTCTCAGTACATATAAAAACTGATCTTACAGAAACAGGGGAAAAATACAAATTAGTTCTCTCCATTATTGACCCCCGGGGGAAAGAAGTAAAAAGTGAAATTCTTCCTTTAAGCTTCCGGGTGGAAAAAGATATAGAAATTCCCAGCCCTATGCTTTGGAATGTTGACACTCCCCATTTATATCTTTTGAAGGCTTCTATAGTGAATGCGCAAGGTAGACCAATAGATGAGCTAACAGAAGCATTCGGAATGAGAAAGATAGAGGAACAAAAAGGGGAGATTTTACTGAACGGGAAACCCATCTATCTTATGGGTGCGCTAGACCAGGATTTTTATCCTTTCACCCACTATGCTCCTCCTAGCGAAGAATTTGTCCGAGACCAACTTATTTTAGCTAAGGAGATGGGTCTTAACTGCTTAAGGTATCACATAAAAGTTCCTCATCCCTGGTACTTAAAATGGGCAGACCAGTTAGGCATTCTCATCTGGGAAGATCTTCCCAACTGGAGTAAACCTACCCCGGAAGCAAAAGCAAGAGGAATGAAAACCTTAGAGGAAATGGTAGATCATGATTATAATCATCCTTCGGTAATAATTCGAACCATTATCAACGAAAATTGGGGGCTAAATTTAGTAAACAGTGAAGAAGACAGGAACTGGCTTAAAAAAACTTATGAGTGGTTGAAAGCCAAAGACCCTACGCGATTAGTGGTTGATAATTCCGCATGTTTTCCTAACTTTCATATAAAAACAGACATAGAAGATTTTCATAATTATTTTGCTTTCCCTGATAGATTCAATCACATGAAAGCCTGGACTGCTGATTTTGCTCACCATCCTCCATGGACCTATAGTCCCGGAAGTGAAAGAGAAGAGAAAAAGCCCTTAGTCGTTTCGGAGTTTGGAAATTGGGGGTTACCGAATATCATAAAACTAAGAGGTCAATATGGGGGAGACCCGTGGTGGTTTCTACAGGGAAACTTGCCTGGTACTCGACCATGGGGTGTAGAAGAAAGGTTTTGGGAACATGGATTAAACAAAGTTTTTGAATCTATAGAAAACTTGTGTGAGGCCTTTCAGGGTTTACAAGGTCAGGCTCTTCGTTTCCAGATAGAAGAGATGAGAAAATACCCCGAGATTCAAGGATACATCATAACTGAATTCACGGATCTCTACTGGGAGTGTAATGGGCTTTTAGATATAACTCGAGGAAAGAAAGTTTATTTTGATGAGCTCGAAAAGCTCAATAATTTAGACCTAATTTTCCCTCAAGAAAGACCCGCAGGAGTGTGGGCGGGAGAAAAAGTCAATATATCTGTGTTATTTTCACATTTATCCAGTAAAAACATAGAAAGCGCAAGGTTATCCTGGAAAATAGAAGGAACAGATATAAAAGGAGAAAAACCTATCAGTAAAGTTCAAAGAGGATTAAATGAAATAGAGAATATAGAATTTTCCCTTCCCGAGGTAATTGAGCCTAAAACATTTAAACTCATCCTTAAGCTGACATCCAAGCGCAGGATCATAGCTGAAAATTATGTAAACATCTTTGTGGTCCCTAAAAATATTCTAAAATATACAGATTATAAAATTGGCTTGGCTGAGAACTCTATTCTCAGCCGTTTCAATCCCGACGGGTTAGAAATTTACGACCTTCCAGAAGCAGAGGTGATTCTGGCTCTGGAATATAATGAGAGCATTCAAAAGTGGGCCAATGAGGGAAAAATTGTAATTTTGGATCTCTCTCAAGAAAATGATTTTTCAGAGTTTGGATATACCTTGAAAAAAAGGTCAGGAACAAAAGAAGGTAATTGGGTAAGTGGTTTAGGAATGCTAAGTCCTGAAATCGCAGGAAGAGTGTTTAAAGAAAAAATCCTGGACTATCGTTTCATAAATGACTCTCCTGATTACTACCTGGATGGCATCTTCAATTTTAATTCCCAAACCCTTTCTGGAATGATATTTGGCTGGATCGATGATCCCATCAATTTTATAGTAGAAGTTCCCTCAGGGAAAGG
>NZ_JAAYFP010000031.1:0-19395 GCF_012728195.1 Candidatus Sordicultor fermentans | reverse complement strand
TTATAGTTCTGGACCCCTGATAGAAGCATTCAGGGGCAGGCTAAAAGCGGCTTAAAAGTCGCCGGGGTGACAAACTTGAGGAAACCACCCTCACTCTAACCCTCTCCCGAGAAAGGTGAGGGAAGAAAAAAAAGAGTCGAGGAAGAGGAGAAAATACATAGAGGATTTCCCCTTCCATTATATAGATTCCTGATAGAACCATTCAGGAATGAGAGATGAGGGGATGATAGAGACATTCAGAGAATCCACCCCCGCCGTCATTCCCGAAATCTTCAATCGGGAATCCACGTTTTTGCTTTTTTCTTTGGTTTAAAAGACTGTGGACCCCTCGTAGAACCATTCAGGGGTGACGGATAAGGGGCAAAAGAGGCATTCAGGAATGAGGGATAAAGGGGATCATAGGGGATCAGTTTCCTCCTACATTGAGAAAGAAAAAGCGTCTTTCTCAGTGGGTTTTTATGTTTTTAAGTTTTTACATTTTTATTTTAATTCCTTAAAGGGGTTATAGGGGAACTTCCTTCTATAGCCGGGTTTATAAGGGGGTAGCTGAGACCTATAAAGCTTCTATCATAGAAAGGAATTATGCTCTGGAAAAGGTAGTATTGTTTCAAACAGCCTCCCAGAGTCTTGACAATTTGTGGTAATTCCTATATTTTATGCTATAATTCTCATCTGACAAAGTTCTTGGTTGGAGGCGCAGTAGTGATGGAAAAGAAAAAAGATGACGGAAAGATTGTCCTTACTAGAGAAGGATATAAAAAGTTAGAGGAAGAATTAAAGTATTTAAAAACAGTGAAGAGGAGAGAAATAGCAGACAAGATTAGTCATGCTCTTTCTTTTGGAGATCTCAGTGAAAACGCTGAATATGAAGAGGCAAAGAATGAGCAGGCTTTTATTGAGGGGAAGATTTTATCTATTGAAGAGAAGTTACGAAAAGCAGAGATAGTAGATACTGAGGGAGGTAACACCGACAGGGTTACTCTGGGTTCGCGGGTAATTTTGGAGAATTTAGACCAGAATAAAAAGATAGAATATCTTATTGTTGACTCGGTAGAAGCCGATCCTTCAGCTCGGAAAATTTCCTTTGAATCCCCCTTAGCGCAGGCTCTCCTCAATAAAAAAGAAGGCGAAGAAGTGGAAATAAAAGTTCCTGCCGGGGTGGTACGTTATCGTATAATAGAGGTAAAAGGGAAGGATGAGTAAAAACTAATGGACGAGGAAGTAACAAGATATGAAGAAAATACTGAGTATGAATATAAAAGAGAGAAAATCCAGGCTCTAAAAGATTTAGGTATAGACCCCTACAATGGTAGTTTTTGTAAAACTCATGATATTGAAGAAATAAAAAACCATGCCGATAATCTGGTGGATAAAGATATAAAGGTAAAGATAGCAGGAAGAATAATGGCTTTGAGGAGGCATGGCAAAGCCGTATTTGCTGATTTGCAAGATCGGACGGCAAGAATACAGATTTATTTCCGAAAAGATATTATAGGAGAGGATGGCTTTACTCTTCTTCGAGAAATAGAAGTAGGCGATATAATAGGAGTGGAGGGGAAAGTTTTTCGCCCTCATGCCGGGGAATTGACAGTTCTGGTAGAGAATTTCACTCTTCTTAGTAAATGCCTGCGTCCTCTTCCTGAAAAGTGGCATGGACTCAAAGAAGTGGAAGTTCGCTATCGCAAGCGTTATTTAGACCTGATTATGAATCCCAATGTGAGGAGAATTTTTTACCTTCGCTTTCAACTGCTAAAAGAATTGCGAGCCTTTTTAGATCAAAGGGGTTTCTGGGAGGTGGAGACTCCCATGATGCAGGTGATCCCGGGAGGAGCTCTGGCCCGTCCATTCAAAACATTCCATAATGCTTTAGGAATGGAGCTTTATCTCCGCATTGCCCCGGAGCTTTTTCTCAAACGCTTAATTGTAGGAGGATTAGAGAAAGTTTATGAAATAAATCGCAGCTTCCGAAATGAAGGTCTATCCACCCGACATAACCCGGAGTTTACTATGCTGGAGCTTTACCAGGCTTATGCTGACTATCAAGTGATGATGGAATTAACAGAAGAAATGTTATCGCACGTGGTAAAAAAAATCACTGGTAGCTATGAAATAGAGTATCAGTCTATGGTTTTAGATTTCACTCCTCCCTGGCACAGAATAAGTTTGCCGCAAGTCATCCAGGAATTGGTGGGGGTAGACATTGTAGAAGACTCTCTGGAAACCATTAAAGCTAAAGCTAAAGAGCGGGGAGTGGCTTATGAAGATAACTGGGATCGAGGGAAATTTGTTAACGAATTTTTAGAGAAATTTGTCCAGCCACGTTTAGTAAACCCCACCTTTGTTTTTGATTACCCGGTGGAGATTTCTCCTCTAGCTAAAGCTAAAAAAGACAATCCTCAATTGGCGGAACGTTTTGAGCTTTTCATTGGTAAAGAAGAAATAGGAAATGCCTATAGTGAGCTTAACGACCCTTTTGAGCAGAAAAAGAGATTTGCAGACCAGCTCCGGAAAAGAGATGAGGGGGATTTGGAGGCTCATTTAATTGATGAAGATTACATTGAAGCTCTGGAATATGGTATGCCACCTACGGGAGGTTTGGGTATCGGAATTGACCGATTAATGATGTTGATTACCAATTCTTCTTCTATTCGAGAGGTTATTCTTTTTCCCCTCCTGCGCCCCTCATCGGATTGACAAATAGGGGGTTTTCTTTATATAATGTAGGGGAAAGTCAATAATAGTCAAGGGAGGGAAGGAGAATGTACTCTCTAAGCGATGACATCGAACAACATATAATCAAACTAATAGACGGTTCCCCTGACCAAATGATTACCATCCAGAGGGGAAGGTTAGCTAATGAGTTTGATTGCGCTCCTTCTCAGATTAACTATGTTTTAGCCACTCGTTTTAATGTATTCCGGGGATTTATAGTAGAGAGCCGACGGGGAGGCAGCGGTTATGTGAGGATCAGGAGAGTGCCTATTGACCGCTTAGAACCTGTAGTTGTTTACTTAGATGATAACGAGGAGTCTTTGAGAGAAAGCGATGTAGAAGATTTAGTAAGCTGGCTGGAAAGGGAAGAGTTTATCACTCCTCGCGAGGGTGCTCTCGTCCGAGCAGCTACCATAGATGCTTTAAATAAGGTAGCTGGCTTAGATTTTTCCTCGGTAGCAGATAGAAATCGATTACGGTCTCGAATTTTTAGAGAAATCCTTCTTCAAGTTTTGAGATGGGTGGAATAAATGAAGTGTGATATCTGTGGCTGGAGGGAGGCTAAAGTAGTAGTCTACCTTATAGGAGGAGGAGAACTTAAGAATAAGCTTTTTCTTTGCCCTGCTTGTTCTCAGGAGGTCTCTATTTCTCGGGTAGTTGCCCCTGGTTCATATAAGAGCCCACCGTCAACCAGATTTTTTCCTCTAAAGAAAGAGGGAAGGAAGCGGTGCTCTTTTTGCCAGTGGGAGTGGGAAGATTTCTTAAAAGGAGGAGCAGTAGGCTGTTCTCATTGTTACAGTTCCTACTCTAAAGAGATGCAAAGCTGGCTATCTAAGAATCAGCTGGGGATGCATCATAGAGGCAAAATACCCATCAACTGGCAAAGACAGAAAAAAATACAAAATGCTATTTTTCGCCTGGGGCGAGATTTGGAAAATGCGATAGAGCAAGAAAATTATGAGAAAGCAGGACATTTAAAAAAGGTGATGGAGAAGCTTCGTTCTCAGCTAAAATGAGTTTTACTCTCGGTAAGCGGTTGTTTTCGAGCCGAAAAAGCAGACTCCTTGATGGTTTTAATAGAGTAGCTCTGGTTTTATCTCGAAATCTCGCCCGTATCCCCTTTCCCTCTTCTATTTACTTTTCTCCTCTGTGGGAAGAAGAAGTGAAAGAAAGAGTGGAGAAGGCCTATTCTTCTTTAGCTCGAAAGGGGTTTTCCTGGGTGGAAATAGGTTCTCATTCCCAGGAAGTCGAGCCATTGAGCTGGGTTTTTCCTCAACTGCTATCCGATTCTCCGGAAAAAATTTTGATTCATAAAGGTAATTTGGGAGCTATTATCAACCATCAGGACCATCTGTCTTTATTCGCAGAAGGTGAATACAGGAATTTAGAATCTTACTGGAAGAGATTAAATAAATGGGATGATTTTTGGGAGAGTAAGCTGGAGTACGCCTACAGTGAACAGTGGGGATACCTTACCTCTTCTCCTTCGCGTTTGGGGACAGGTCTTAAAATTTATATGAGGCTACATTTGCCTGCTCTTTCCTTCTTATACGGGGAAAAGAGAGTTTTCCAATGGTTTAAAGATAATGACAGATTTCTGGTAGAGGTCTATGGTGAAGACGACCAGGCGCTAGCTCATCTATTTGTATTTTCTAACCTTTTTACTTTGGGAGTGAAGGAAACAGAAATCTTGAAGATGATGCAAGATTTTGGGAAAGGTATCTGGGAATGGGAAAAACAAGTTAGGACGTCTTTAGTAAAATCTTCCTCTCGTCAGAATGTTTTTTGGCAGATGATGGAACGTCTATATGAGGAGTTAATGGAGGGGAATGAAGAACAAAATGAGAAAAAGATTTTAGATTTCCTTTCTTTTTGGTTTTTGGCCAGGGACGAGGGAATATTGCCTGAGGGTTGGGGTTTTGAGTTTATGAAGAGTGCTGATTTATGGGATAAAATAATAAACGGGGGGTTACTAAGAGGGCAGAGTCTGAAAGTACTAGGCTTTTTAGGAATAGAATTAGGGAGGATATGGAACGATGTTTGAGAGATATACAGAGAGAGCGAGAAAAGTGATTATCTTAGCTCAAGACGAGGCTGTACGTCTCAAGCACAATCATATTGGGACAGAACACCTTCTTCTGGGTTTGTTACGAGAGCGAGAAGGCATCGCAGCTAAGATATTAGATAGCTTTGATATAACTATGGATTTAGTTCGAACAGAATTGGAGAACTTTGTGGATCAGAGAGAGTACCAGGGTTCCCGGGAAGTAGCTTTTACTTCTCGAGCCAAGAGAGTTCTGGAATTGGCTCTGGATGAGACTCGTCGTTTAGGCCATAATTATGTAGGTACAGAACATATTCTTCTGGGCATTCTCCGCGAGGGAGAAGGGATAGGAGCACAGATTTTGCAGCGCCTGGGATTAGACTTAGAAATGGTTCGGGCTAAGCTTTATGAAATTTTAAGTGAGAATCCTGATGAAGTGGGAGGTTTGTCCGAAACCAGTAAGCCTTCTCAAGAAAGTCGCACTCCGGTGCTTGATGAATTCAGCCGGGATTTAACCCGCTTGGCTATTGAAAATAAGTTAGATCCGGTAATTGGCCGGGAAAAGGAAATCGAGCGGGTGGTGCAGATTTTAAGCCGTCGTACCAAAAACAACCCGGTTCTTCTTGGAGAACCAGGGGTAGGTAAAACTGCAATTGTTGAAGGTCTGGCGCAAAAAATAGTAAAGGGAGATATTCCGGAAATTTTGAAGGGTAAAAGAGTGGTAAGCCTGGATTTGGCTGCCATAGTGGCTGGTACTAAATATCGAGGAGAGTTTGAGAAGCGATTAAAAAAGATTGTTTCAGAAATCGTGCAGAGTAAGGAAGTAATCCTTTTTATTGATGAAATTCATACTCTGGTGGGAGCAGGGGCAGCAGAAGGAGCAATTGACGCTGCCAATATCTTAAAACCAGCCCTGGCTCGAGGTGAATTGCAGACCATAGGTGCTACCACCACCATGGAATATCGTAAGTATATAGAGAAAGATTCCGCTTTAGAGAGAAGGTTTCAACCCGTTTATGTGGATGAACCCACGGCGGAGGTAAGCGTAGAAATATTGCGAGGTCTTAAAGAGCGCTATGAAGAACACCATCGGGTAAAAATATCGGATCAGGCAGTAGAAGCAGCGGTTAAACTTTCCCAGCGTTATATTGCTGACCGTTATCTTCCTGACAAAGCTATTGATGTCATGGACGAAGCTTCCAGCCGGGTTAAACTGCAGGCTACAATTTTGCCAGAAAGTTTAAAAGAGTTGGAAAAGGAAGCAGAGGAGATAAAAAAGCTAAAGGAAAAAGCGGTCAAAAACCAGGATTTTGAAGAGGCAGCGCATTATCGAGATGAAGAAGAGAAGCTGAAAAAGAAATATCGAGATAGAAAAGAAAACTGGTTGAAGGAAGTGGATAGTTCTCGACCTCTGGTGGGAGAAGAGGATATTGCCACAGTAGTTTCTATCTGGACTGGTATTCCAATCTCTCGGTTAGATACCGAAGAAAAGGAAAAATTGGTAAACATGGAAAAGGAAATCCATGAACGTATAGTAGGGCAGGAAGAAGCGGTGGAGGCAGTATGCCGGGCTATTCGGCGTTCCCGGGCCGGGCTCAAAGACCCCAATCGTCCTATTAGTTCTTTTATATTTCTTGGTCCTTCGGGAGTGGGCAAGACCGAGCTGGCTAAGGTTCTCGCAGAGTTTCTCTTTGGCAAGGAAGATAATCTTATTAGCTTGGACATGTCAGAGTATATGGAAAAATTCACTGTTTCTCGTTTAATTGGCTCTCCTCCAGGATATGTAGGTTATGAAGAAGGGGGACAATTAACTGAAAAAGTTAGAAGAAAACCATATTCGGTAGTTCTCTTTGATGAGATAGAGAAAGCCCATCCT
This sequence comes from Candidatus Sordicultor fermentans, assembly GCF_012728195.1. Taxonomy (NCBI): domain Bacteria; kingdom Pseudomonadati; phylum Atribacterota; class Atribacteria; order Atribacterales; family Candidatus Caldatribacteriaceae; genus Candidatus Sordicultor; species Candidatus Sordicultor fermentans. The sequence goes on along the minus strand of NZ_JAAYFP010000031.1, from coordinate 12,763 downwards.
GATGTTTTCAACATATTGTTGCAGGTTATGGAAGAGGGCCGTCTGACCGACGCTCAAGGTAGAGTGGTAGACTTTAAAAATACAATTATCATTATGACTTCTAACCTGGGAGCCCGTCTTATTTCTTCCCAGTCCAACATTGGCTTTGGTGAGAGGTCGGAAAAAGAAGTTATGTCTTATCAGGACATTAAGCAAAAAGTTACTGAAGAGGTAAAAAAAGTCTTTACTCCCGAGTTCCTAAACCGGGTGGATGAGATCATCGTATTTCGTCCTCTAAATCAGAAAGAAATCGAAGCTATAGTGGACCTTATGATGAAAGAAACTCAAGAACGTATGAGGGAACACAAAATGGAGATAGACCTGACTCCTGAGGCTCGCTCTCTTATTGCTCAGGAAGGATATGACCCTAACTTTGGTGCTCGACCTTTACGCCGGGCTATTCAAAAATTGATAGAAGATCCTCTTTCTGACCTTATACTCAAAGGTGTCTTTAAGGAAGGAGATCGAATTTTAGTGGGAGTAGAAGAGGGAGAGATACATTTTACCAAACTACTTCCTCTGGAGTTTTCTTTGAAAAACTAAAAGGGTAATATGAATTACTGTTGCAGTAACTGTGGTTATTCCACTCCTCGCTGGTTAGGTAAGTGCCCTCAATGCGGGGAGTGGAATTCTTTTTTGCCTGTTTCCCGAGAAGAAACTAAAAAAGAAAGAAGCTCTTCTTATTCTCCCCCTCTTTCTTTAGCGGAAGTTAAAGAAAAAAAATTCCAGTTGGGTGACCGCTTTTCTACCAGCTTGAAAGAAGTAGACCGGGTTTTAGGAGGAGGTTTAGTAGAAGGGTCTTTAATTCTCCTGAGTGGAGACCCGGGCATCGGTAAATCTACTTTATTATTGAAGATTGCTGAGGGTATTGCCCGGGAGGGGAAAAAAGTCCTTTATGCTAGTAGTGAGGAGTCTCTTTATCAGGTTTATCTACGAGCAGAACGGTTAGGTCTGGATTGCAATCCCCCCCTTTTTCTTCTTTCTACTAATTCTTTTGAGGAGATAAGAGAAGGGATTTCTTCTCTTCAACCTCAAGCGGTAATTGTTGATTCTATCCAGAACTTGGGACGAGAGAATTTAGAATTTTTGCCTGGTAGCGTGGCCACCCTCCGGGATTTAAGCTCTCGCTTTATGGAAATAGCCAAAAAAGAAAATATTGTTCTTTTTTTGGTAGGACATGTGACTAAAGAAGGCGCCATTGCCGGGCCTAAAGCTCTGGAACATTTAGTGGATGTAGTGCTTTATCTGGAAGGAGATGCCAATCATCCTCTGCGTCTTTTGCGGAGCATGAAAAACCGTTTTGGTTCTACTCAAGAAGTGGGAATTCTGGAGATGCAAGAGAGAGGGCTGGTAGAGGTAAAGGACCCCTCTCATTATTTTATGGAGGAGAGTAAATTAGCCGGGATAGGCACAGCCCGCACCGTCTGGGCAGAAGGAAAAAGAGCGATGGTGGTGGAAATCCAGTCCCTGGTTCACCCCAGCTATTTTGATTTTCCCCGTCGGGTAAGTTTAGGTATGGATTTAAATCGCCTTCATCTGCTTTTGGCGATTATTGAAAAGAACACTCGTCTGCGCTTCTCAAGACAGGATGTTTATCTCAGTATGGTGGGGGGAATCAAAACCTCAGAAACTGCTTTAGACCTTCCGGTATGCTTCAGTCTGGTTTCTTCTCGTCTGAACCGAGAAATAGACAAAGAAACGGTTTATTTAGGAGAAGTGGGGTTGAGCGGAGAGATTCGTCCTGTTCCTCTTTTGGAGCAGCGAATCAATGAGTCTGCCCGGATGGGAATTAAAAGAGTGGTAGTCTCTTCTTATCATTCCCGTGATTTTCTTTCAGAGCGCTGGGGAGAAATCGCGCTGGTAGGGTATTCTAACGTTAGAGAAGCGCTGGAAAAAGAAGGTCTCATAGGCTAACTCAGACACACGCATTGCGTTGGGGAATCTCTGTTTTTCTCCCGAAGACAACAGAGGGAAACCGATTAATCAACCGTAAGATTCACTGTAATTATTTCTTCTCTTTTTGCAGTGTGGCGTTAGAGACCTCTGGTCAAAATTGAGTATTCTACCACTACGTTAATTTTATTCGCCTCTTATGACCACATATCATTGCCAGACAGCAGGGACTCTGACAGTGTAAACTAAAAAACGAAGACCAGATATGTGTGGCAGTTTTGCTTTTTCCCTGTCTAATTCACATCTACTCAGGGATTCCTTCTCTTATCTGTGCCTTGTGGTAACCTATTTATAACGGTCGTTGTGAGCCTTACCTTGGCGGCCGGACAATGTTGAGAAAAAAGCATAAGAGATTAAAAAAATTTGGAATGTCAACGCTGGAGGGAGCTTCACCTGGCTTCCTCCAGCGTAAGTTTTATTATGCGTTGTAGGTTATTCTTTCTTAAAGGTGGGATTTATCTCTCCCTTAACGAGGAAATGCTTTTTCTCCTCGCGATATTTTGTCTTTTATCTTTTCAGAGGTTATAATAAAGTTTTAGTTCTTTTCTTGTTGTTTTAGAGATAAATTACCATATTTTTCGATAAAAAGGCTGGATATCTGCCTCGGCCGGAATTTTTTTTATATAAAATGATATAATCTTTTAGTTGTAAGGCAATTATCTAGTAGGCAAGGAGGAAATTTTATGTCTAAAAGTGGATGGCTAATATTAGCTTTAATAGTTTTTGTTTTAATTTTATTTTATTTTCTTAGCAGAAAAAAGGAAAACTCTTTTCTCGGTCTATTTGAAAGTCTGGCTCAATTTTTTAATCATCTTTCGGCTATTGATGTTTTGGTGGCTTTAGGGGGATTGGTAGTCGGTTTAGTAATTGGAGTGCTTCTCACCTATCCCATTTCTTTTTTACCTTTCAAGAATCCTTCTCTTCCCCTCGCTGTCACTTTAATTTGCGGGGTTCTGGGTTTTGCGGTGTTTATGTGGAGAAAAGAAGATATTGTTACTATTTTTACTGGCATTCCTCGACTGAAGCCGCCCCGGGGAGGGGGTAATTCAGCTAAGATTTTAGATACCAGTGCTATTGTAGACGGGAGAATTGCCGATATATGCAAAACTGGCTTTGTGGAGGGAGACCTTTTAATTCCTCGCTTTGTTTTACGAGAACTTCAACAAGTGGCTGATTCTCAAGACCCCTTAAAAAGGCAACGGGGAAGGAGGGGTCTGGATATTCTCAACCGGATGAGGAAAGAGAAAAAAGTAAATGTTAAAATTATAGACCGAGATTTTCCTGAAATCAGGGATGTGGATGCCAAACTGATAAAACTGGCTAAAGTATTGGAGGCAAAAGTAATTACCAATGATTTTAACTTGAATAAAATTGCTGAGCTGGAAGGGGTAGAAGTACTGAATATTAACGATCTTTCTAATGCTCTAAAGCCCTATGTTCTTCCTGGAGAAGAATTGCGAGTGCAGGTCATTCGAGAGGGTAAGGAAGAAAATCAAGGGGTGGGTTATCTCGATGATGGAACTATGGTGGTAGTAGAGGAAGGAAAGAAATATATTAACACTACCATAGATACAGTAGTTACCAGTGTTCTGCAGACTCCAGCAGGTAGAATGATATTTGCGAAATTAAAAGGTAGCGGTCGTTCTTGAAGTAAGCTGGAAAGGAGAATAAGATTTTGTTCTTCGCTATAATAGTGGCAGCTGGCAAAGGAGAGAGAGTAAACTCGGTGATTCCCAAGCAATACTTACCTCTTCTGGGAAAACCAGTTTTAGCTCATACTTTGGATGTTTTTGAAAGGTCTCCCTGGATAGGAGAAATAATAGTGGTAATTAATTCTCTCCATGAGGAGATGTTTAAGAAAGAGGTGTGGGAGAAGTATGGTTATCGAAAAATTAAAAAGTGTGTTTCAGGTGGGGAGACCCGCCAGGATTCGGTTTATTGTGGAGTCCGGGAGCTGAAAAACCGGGGGGCGGATTTTGTGCTTATTCACGATGGAGTGAGGCCTTTGGTGGATGATAAAATATTAGCGAGATGTGTGGAAGCAGTGGTTAAGTTTGAAGCTGCTTGTTGTGCTCTGCCTTGTGCGGATACCATTAAACTCAGCCTGGATGGAGAAATTATCGATGAGACACTAAATCGACAAAAAATCTGGCGAGCCCAAACTCCTCAAGCTTTTCGGATTTCCCTGATCTGGGAAGCCCTGGAGAAAGCTAAAGAAGAAGGATTTCAAGGGACTGATGATTCAGCATTGGTCGAGAGAATGGGTAAGCCGGTGCGTCTGGTGTTAGGCTCAGAAGATAATCTGAAAATTACTACTCCTCAAGACCTTATTTTGGCTGAAGAATTATTGAGGTGGCGGAAGAAATGAGCTCCTGGAGAGTAGGTCTGGGGTATGATGTTCATCCCTTAAAAGAAGGAAGAAAATTGTTTTTGGCTGGGGTGCATATACCCTACGAGCTGGGATTACATGGCCATTCCGATGGGGATGTGCTTTGCCATGCTCTGATGGATAGTCTTCTGGGAGCTGCTGGCCTTCAAGATATCGGGTATTGGTTTCCTCCAACTTCACCCTCTACGCAAGGGGTAAGGAGTACTTTGCTTTTAGAGGAAGTATGTAAGAAAATACGAGAAAAAGGGTGGGAAATAGAAAATGTGGACACCACCCTTATTGCTGAGCAACCTCTCATTGCTCCTTTTGTGGGGGAGATGAAAAAAACTCTCTCTTTGACCATGGGGGTGAGCGAGGAAGCTATAGGTATAAAAGCCACTACTAATGAAGGTTTGGGTAGTCTGGGAAAGGGGGAAGGAATCGGTTGTTTTGCTGTAAGCCTTTTGCGGAAGAAAGAATTAACAAAATTTTAGCTCTGGTGATTTGTGGGTTGGTGATCACTGCTCCAGCGACAGAAAGCGCAGCAGAAGAGTTGATTTCTCTTGAGTCTCAATCTCACTATTGTTCTATAAATATGGAAGGACGAACCATTCTCCGCATCCGCTACGGGGGAGGATATTCTACTTTAGAAGAAAGGGCTAAAGTGATTGCTCAATCCCTTGCCAAATTGTTTAAAAATTCTCAGAAGATAGTGAATTTTCATGTGGTATGGGAAAAAGATAAAGCTACAGCTTATGCTGGTCAGCATAAGCTTTTTACAGTTCTCAGAGAAGATGCTTTGGTTAATAAATCTGACCCTCTGAGCTTGGCTCTCTCCTGGTTGAACAATGTCCAGATAGAATTTTATCGAGTAAAAAAAGAAAAAGAGGTTAAAGAAATAGCAGAAGGAATAGCTTCCTGGTGTAGTAATGGGTTTAGTGGGAGGGCCACCGCCAGCGGGGAGATTTACACTCCTTATGCTTTTACTGCTGCTCATCGCACTTTCCCCATAGGAAGTGTTCTTTTGGTGACTAATCTGGAAGATGGGCGAGAAGTAGTGGTGAGAGTGAATGACCGTGGTCCCTGGAGAGAAGACCGAGTTGTGGATTTATCTCTCGCTGCTGCTAAAGTTCTGGACATTCATGAAGATGGTCTGAGCAAGGTTAAAGTTGAGGTGTTGGAATGGGGAGGGTGAGAACTCGTTTTGCTCCCAGTCCCACTGGATTTTTGCACCTAGGAGGAGCAAGAACAGCCGCTTTTAACTGGGCTTTAGCTCGTAAAGAAGAAGGGGATTTTATTTTACGTATTGAAGATACCGACCGGGAAAGGTCAAAAAAACAATTTGAAGAAGCAATCCTGGAAGACCTCCGGTGGTTGGGTATAGAATGGGATGAAGGCCCGGACCGGGGAGGACCTTATGCTCCTTACAGGCAGTCAGAGAGAGGAGAAATTTATCAATCTTTCATTGCCCGGTTGAAGGCTGAGAATCTTATTTATCCCTGTTATTGTACTGTGGAAGAGCTGGAAGAAGAAAGGAAAAAAGCGCTGAAGATGGGCAAAGCTCCCCGCTATTCTGGTCGCTGTTTTTTTCTTTCTCCCGAGGAAAGAAAGGAAAAAGAAGAGAGGGGAATAAAACCATCCTGGCGCTTCCGGGTTCCGAGAGGTAAGGAAATAGTACTGGAGGATTTAGTAAGAGGGAAAGTGGTTTTTCATACTAATTCCTTGGGAGACTTCATCGTTTTAAAGTCAGATGGTGCTCCCACTTATAATTTCGCTTGTGTTATAGATGATGCTTTGATGGATATTTCACATGTATTACGAGGAGAAGAACATTTATCTAACACTCCCTATCAAATTTTACTTTATCAGGCTTTAGAGCTTACTCCTCCTCTTTTTGCCCATGTGCCCATTATTCTGGACGAGGAAAGAACTAAGTTGAGCAAAAGAAGAGGAGAAGTGAGCGTGCGATTTTTTAGAGAAGAAGGGTTTTTACCTGAAGCTATTTTGAATCATCTTCTTACTTTAGGACATTCTTTCCCTGATGGGAGGGAAATAGTAGAGGGAGAAGAGCTCTACACTCTCTTTTCTTTAGAGCGAATAGGTAAGGGAGGGGCTATTTTTGACCTCTCCCACTTGAACTGGTGGAATAAAACCTATATTCGCCGAATGGATATTAGAGAACTGGAAGAAAAACTCACCCCCTGGGGAGGAGAAGAGATAAGGGAGTTTAAAAAAGAGCTGGGAGAAGAGAGATTTTATCTGTTGCTGGATTTAGTGAGAGAAGAATCGGTTACTCTGAAGGAAATAGCGGAGCGTTTGAGAGACTATATCTCAGTAAAAGAGGAAAAAGTAGAAGATGAAGAAAAACTTCAAGTATTAAAATTCCTGCTCTCCTCCCTGAATGATTTTCCTGTTCCTTGGGAGGAAGAAGAAGTGAAGAAGAATCTGCGTCGCTGGCAAAAAGAGAGCGGTTTTCCTCCCTCTATTTTTTATCCGGTTTTGCGCTGGGCGTTAATCGGGGCTGAAGAAGGACCAGAGTTAGACCGCTTGCTTGTGGCTTTAGGAAGAGAAAAGGTTTTAGAAAAAATTAAAGCAAAAGTGGGAGATAATGGAAACTCAACTGTTTAATACTCTTACCCAGAAAAAAGAAACTTTTTTCCCTCAGGAAGGGGATAAAGTTCGCTTCTATGTTTGTGGTCCTACTGTTTATGATTTAATCCACATTGGGAATGCGCGCGTTTTTGTGGTTTTTGACTCTCTGCGTCGTTTTTTAGAACACCGGGGCTGGGAAGTTATAATGGTGCAGAATTTTACCGATATTGACGATAAAATCATAAAAAGAGCAGAGGAATTAGGTGAAAGCCCCCAGGAGTTAGCCGAACGTTACATTGCTGAATACTGGCACGATGCGGAAAACCTGAAGATACGAAAAGCCACCTTTCATCCTCGAGCTACAGAACATATTGAAGACATAATTGCTCTCATTAAGATTTTAGAAGAGAAAGGTTATACTTATGAGAAAGAAGGCGACGTTCTCTTTGATGTTTCTCGTTTTCCTTCCTATGGGAAACTTTCTCGCAAGAACCTTGATGAGTTAGTGGAAGGGGCTCGAGTGGAGGCTAGATACGAGAAAAAAAATCCTGCTGATTTTGTACTGTGGAAAAAAGCCAAGCCTGGTGAGCCTTCTTGGGAAAGTCCTTGGGGGGAGGGAAGACCGGGATGGCATATTGAGTGTTCAGCTATGTCTATGAAGTATTTAGGACCCACTCTGGACATTCATGCCGGGGGAATAGATTTAATATTTCCTCATCATGAAAATGAAATTGCTCAAAGTGAGGCAGCTACTGGTAAACCATTTGCTCGATTTTTCCTTCACAATGGTTATGTTAACATCGACCAGGAAAAGATGTCTAAATCTCTGGGCAACATTGTAACAGTGCGGGAGCTTACTCAAAAATATGAACCCTCGGTTTTGAGGTTAGCAATTTTTTCCGCTCATTATCGCAGTCCTATCAATCTGGATGAGAACCTTTTACAATCCTCTCGTCAATTTGAAGAGCGGATTAAAAACTTTCTCCGCAATATAGGTTTCATAGAGGAAAAAATAAAGGATAATTCTGCTCTTTTGAAGGAAGATAAAGAAGAATATCATAAAATAGATGAATTCTCCCGGAGCTTTCAAGAGGCTTTGGCTGACGATTTTAACACTCCTCAAGCTCTGGGAGTATTGGGAGAATTCCTCCGCTTTTTCAACCAGTATCTTTCTCCTCGTCGGGGAAAGTGGGATGTGCAAGTATTGGAAAAAATTAGAGATTTTCTGAAAATGGTAGAAGAAATATTAGGAATTCTTCCGGGAAAAGAAATGGAAATAAGTGATGAGGCAATTAAAAAGCTGGTAGAAGAGAGAGAAAGAGCAAGAAGAGATAAAGACTGGGAGAGAGGAGATCGGTTACGAGAAGAAATAAAAAGTAGAGGATATGTTGTAGAAGATACTCCCCTGGGTCCTCGTTTTTTTAAGATGGAGGAACAATGAAAGAGGAACTTATTTATGGGCGCCAGCCGGTAAGAGAAGCTCTAAAGTCAGAGAAAAGGAAAGTGAAGAGATTGTTTGTGATGGAAGGAGCACAGGGGAAAATAATAGAAGATATTAAACAGCTGTCCCAGAAAAGGGAAATTCCCTGGGAAATAAAAGATAAAACTTTTTTAGAAGAATTAGTGGGGAAAAACGTTAACCACCAGGGAGTGGTACTACTGGCTCAACCTCGGGCATCACTCACCTGGCAGGAAATTTTAAAGAAAAATAAAACCTCTCCGGAAGCGACAGTGGTTTTTGTAGATCGAGTGGAAGACCCTGCTAATCTGGGAACAATTGCGAGAACAGCTGCTTTTTTTGGAGTGGGAGGAATTTTAATCAGCAAAGCCCGCTCCGCTCCCTTAGACTCACCAGTTGTGAGAGCATCAGCAGGAGGAATAGAGAGCATAGATATAGCTCAAATTAATAATTTTACCCAGGTGATAAAAGAGTTTCAAAAAGCAGGTTTCTGGATAGTGGCTCTGGAAGCAGATGGAGATAAAGACATCTGGGATGCAGACCTCCGGGGTATGCCTCTGGGTCTCGTGGTGGGGGGAGAGCATGAAGGAATTAGAAGAGTGGTGCGTTCTTCATGCGATATGGTTTTGAGGATACCATCAAGAGGGGTAATAAATTCTCTCAATGTGGCAGTGGCTTTAGGGATTGGAATTTATGAAGTTATGAGACAGAGGAGCACTAATTAATGGATAAGGGACAGATTATAGAAGGGAAAGTGGTTGATTTTGCTCTTCCTGAAGGACAGGGGGTTTTAAAAGAGGGGGGCCGGGTGGTATTCGTCCCGGGGGTTTTAATTGACGAAGTGTGTCGGGTGAGAATTACTAAATTGAAGAAAAATTATGCTCTGGGAGAGGTGATAGATATTTTAGAACCTTCTCTCTCTCGAGTAGAGCCAATATGCCCCCACTTTTTAGAAGGGTGTGGAGGTTGCCGTTTTCAGTTTATGGATTATGAAGAGCAGGTTAAAGCGAAAGAAAGAAATGCTCGACAAACTCTGGAAAAGGTAGGAGGTATTTCCTGGGAAGAAGTAGATTATGAGGGTTTTATCCCTTCTCCTTCCCCGTGGGAATACAGAAATAAGATGGAATTTAATTTTGGAGAAAAAGAAGGAGAGTTAATTCTGGGTTTAAGGCCCCGAGGGCGATACTGGGATTTGGTAGACCTGAAAGTCTGTTACTTGATGAAAAAAGACTTAACCCAGACCCTTCTAAAGCTGTTTAGAGACTATGGGCGAAACTCCTCTCTTTCAGGATATGACCCCCGAAAAAAAGAAGGAGTGTTGAGAAACTTGCTGGTGCGTTATTCCTCTTCTCAAGAACTACTTCTGGGTCTCTCAACCGTCAGTGTGGATCTCCCTCGCCAGGAAGATTTGATAGAAGAGTTGCGAAAGAATTTTCCTTCTCTTGAAGGTCTTGTGCACATCATAAATAACTCACCAGCCAGTGCTTTGATTTTTGAAGATAAAAAGGTTCTGTGGGGCAAAGACCATTTTTTTGAACGGGTGGGGTCAGTCAATTATAAAGTTTCTATAGAGAGTTTTTTTCAGGTAAATAGCTTCCTTTCTTCAACACTTTATGAAAAGGCAGCTCACTATGCCTCCTTAAGCGGGGGAGAGACGGTTTTAGACCTTTATTGTGGAAGTGGAGGAGTGGGGCTTTTTATAGCTGATTCTGCTCAGCAGGTGGTGGGAGTGGAAGAAAACCCCCAGGCGGTAGAAGATGCCAAGTTTAACGCCTGGTTGAACGGGCGGAATAATTTTACCTGTATCCCTGGCCGGGTAGATAAAGTTCTTCCTCTTTTTTCCAATGTAGGAGTGGACGTGGTCATAGTAGACCCTCCTCGGGCCGGTCTGGATAAGAAAGTGGTAAGGAGAGTTTCCTCTCTTTCTCCTCAGCGCCTGGTTTATATTTCCTGCAATATCAGTACTTTTGCTCGTGATTTATTGCTTTTTAGAGAACAGGGATACCATCTGGAGAAAATTACCTTTTTAGACCTTTTTCCTCAAACTCCTTATTTTGAATCGGTGGCTCTCCTGAAGAAAAGATAAGCTTACTTTTGTCTCTCTCCCTTTTCTATCGTCATGGGGTTATGAGAAAAAGCTTATGCCGTAAGATTAAAAAGCAAAAACAGATTTATAATGTCAACTCATATCCTGTCTCTTTAGCTGCGATTATTTTTCAGTAAAGCCCATACTTTTCAGCCATGCAGACACTTGTGCTTCTGCATCCTTGCCTCCGCTTCCATAGATGGCGAGAGCGGGCATCACTGCTGATTGAGGACAGAGCTTTGCAATATCTCTTTCAATCCGTCCTCTCCCCCCTCCACCATGGGTACAGAATGGTATGATGGTTTTTCCCGATAAATCATTTTCTTCCAGGAAAGTTGCAACTGGAGGGGCAATTGTGCTCCACCAGTTAGGAGAACCTAAAAAAATCGTATCATATGCTTCAATGTGCTCAATTTTAGTTTTTAGTGGGGGTCGGAAACCGGCCTGAATTTCCTTTTTGGCCTGTTCCACAGTTGCGTTGTATGAAGCAGGATAGGGAATCTCGGGCTGAATTTCATGTACAGTTCCACCCACTTTTTGATGAATCAGTTGAGCAAGTTTTCGGGTATTCCCAGAGCGGGAATAATAGGCGATAAGAATATTTCCTCTCATGCAAATCTTCCTTTCTAAATTTATTTTCCAGTCAGTTTTTCTACTTCTTCGGGGTAACGTTCTCCGGCAATATTAATTTTTGAGAGCGCCTCGTTGATTTCGGCTAATTCCTGGGCTGAGAATTCTATATCTTGAGCTACCAGATTTTCTTTCAGGCGTTCCAGTTTTTTGGTACCGGGAATAGGAACAATCCAGGGTTTTTGGGCAAGCACCCATGCCAGTGCAATCTGAGCCGTTGTAGCATTTTTCTTTGCTGCTATATCCTTTATCAGTTCGAGCAAATCCTGGTTTACCTCGAGATTTTCCGGTTTAAAACGAGGAATTGAACTGCGAAAATCGGTACTGTCAAATCTGGTATCTTTATTGAACCGGCCGGTTAAGAAGCCCTTACCCAGTGGACTGAAAGCAACGAAACCAACTCCCAGCTCCTCAAGAGCGGGAAATAATCCTTCTTCTGGCTTTCTGTACCACATAGAATACTCACTTTGAACGGCAGCAAGTGGTAGAACTGCATTAGCGCGACGAACGGTCTGGGCGCCGGCTTCAGAAAGCCCCCAGTACAGAACCTTACCTTCTTTCATCAATTGTCCCACTGTTTCAGCTACTTCTTCAATGGGCACGTTCGGGTCTACACGATGTTGATACAATAAATCGATATGGTCAGTTCTCAGGCGTTTTAAAGACCCTTCTACTGCTTCTCTGATGGTCTCCGGACGGCTATCCAATCCGGCCGATTTCCCGTTTTGAATGTGGTAGCCAAATTTAGTAGCAATTACTACTTTGTCTCGGTAAGGCTCCAGAGCTTCACCAACCAGTTCTTCGTTAGTGTAAGGACCATACACCTCGGCGGTATCGAAAAAAGTCACCCCCAGCTCAACGGCAGAGCGGAGTAGAGAAATCGCTTCCCCTTTTTCAGGAAACGGTGGATAGCTCTGACTCATACCCATACATCCAAAGCCAATCGCTGAGACTTCAAAACCACTGTTTCCCAGTTTACGTTTTTTCATGGTAAACGCCTCCTGAAATTAACTTGTTTTGGCAGTCTGTAGTTATTCTACAGTTTAGAGTTAACTCCATGTCAAGGATAAAATTTTAAAAGCTCTTGACATTGAGTTAGCTCTAAGTGATAGGATATCTAAAAGAGTTGTAAAAATCCTCATTCATCGGAGATTGACATCCCCGGGGTTATGAAAGAGTTTGATGAAATCATTAAAAATATTTCTAAGATATAACCTCTACCAGCTTTTTCGTCCATTGTCAGCTATTGGTGGGCATGGATTGCTGATTAGAAAGGAGTAATAAAAATGGCGCAAATATCACTGGGAAAGACTGGATTATATGTGGAGCAGAATGGTTTTGGGGCGCTTCCTATCCAGAGAGTATCTAAGCAGGATGCAGTATATCTTCTGCGCAAAGCATATGATGGCGGTATGAATTTTTACGATACCGCACGTAGTTATTCAGATAGTGAGGAGAAGCTGGGTGAAGCGTTCTCTGGTATGTGGGATAAAATTGTGATTGCTACCAAAATTCCAGCTGTTGATGTTCCCCGGTTCTGGGATGATTTACACACCAGCCTGCGTATGCTGAAAACAGATCACATAGATATTTTCCAGTTTCACAATCCTCCCATCTCCCCCCGGCCCGGTGATGA
>NZ_JAAYFP010000006.1:0-3710 GCF_012728195.1 Candidatus Sordicultor fermentans | reverse complement strand
GCTATCAAAAATTTCTAAAGCCTTTCTGGCTGCTTCTCCATAAGTAGAAGCTATTACTACTTGCTCAATTCCCAGCTCTGCCGCTCTTTTCTGGGCAATTCTTAAAGTTGCCTCCGTGTTTACAGGCCCTTTTTGGTCAAAGTAAGTTACTTGAATATCCATATTACCCCCCTCAGGATATCTCTATCCAGTCCCAACTATAAGAAATATACTTGGGACTGGATAGAGAAAGAAAATTAATCAGCCTGAAACTTTCACCTCAGTGGGAAGATTAGCAATAGGGCTATTATTGGCGTTCATCATTAAATCTAAATCCAGAGTAAAGCCAATATTTGCCCCATCAGTAACCGCACCTCTCAGGTTTCTCACTTTTTTGGCATCTCCTATCTTAGCTACTACAATACCCGCATCGAGCAATTCCTGATACAAATCGTCGTTGCATTTTACCTGAGTCAAAACCACATTATCTACTTTGATGGTAGATTTATTAAATTCGCGATCTTGAATCACTACTTCTCCCTGGTCCTTAATTTCCACCACTGTAGATTCAGTTATTACTGTCACCGGATGAGCATAAGTCCGGGTTTTAAGTCCTTCTCCATTTCCCCCGGCAAATCTATTCATCATTACATCGCGATGGCAAGGTTCCATCCAGGAAGCAAATTCTCGATTTTCAGTTACCACGAAGACTTTCTTTCCCTCAAAACCTAATTTTTCTACTGTATCCGCAGCTCCAAAATTATCTCCCCAGACTAAAACCGTATCACCGCACTCTACCGGCTCCGGTCTCTCAGTATAAAATTCACAGCTTCTCTTTTTGCATCGCAAAACATCCTCAAAGGTAACTACAAAAGGTAGATTAACCCCTGGAATATCAGGCCTTGTTACTTTACCTCCTGTAGCTATTATTGCAGCATCAAAAGCTTTAAGTTCTTCTAATTTTACCTCTTTTTGCAAATGCACCTCGACACCCAATTTATTCATCTGTCGGCGAATCCAATCAGCATACCATTTCATCTTCTCTTTGCCTGGAACCGCACAACAGTAAAGAATAGCTCCACCTAATTCGTTACTCTTTTCAAAAATAGTTACCTTATGTCCACGCAAGGTAGCAATACGAGCAGCTTCCATACCTCCTGGGCCACCACCTACTATGGCTACCTTATATTTCTCTTGTGCCGGTTGAATATGAATAAATCTTTCATCGCCTACTGCAGGGTTAATAGCACAGCGCATTTCTCTTTTAACAAGAAGCGACTCCTGCCAGCATCCCACCAAACAAGAAATGCATTTCCTGATTTCTTCTGTTTCACCGGCTTTGGCCTTATTAGCCCAGTAAGGATCAGCTACCATCTGACGAGAAAGCCCTACCATATCGGCTTTGCCTCCAGCTAAAATTCTTTCACAATAAGCCGGATCTCGGAGAGAATGAGTAGTAATCACTGGAATATTGACGTGTTTTTTAATTTCTTCAGCAGTATAAGTATTCCATCCCTGAGGGTAGTACATAGGATCCATAGTGGGAGCGGGCTTTTCAAAAATGCCAGCACTGATATCTAAAAAGGCTACTCCGCTTTCCTCCATTAGCTTGGCTACTTTAACGCTTTCTTCTAAAGTTCTTCCTCCTTCGATATATTCTTCTCCAGAATAGCGAAGTCCAACAGGAAAATCCTTCCCACATTTCCTGTGAATACGATCTACAATTTCTAAAACAAAACGCATACGGTTTATAAAGCTGCCTCCAAAACGGTCATTTCTCCTATTAACATAAGGGCTCATAAACTGAGCTATTAAATAACCATGAGCTCCATGAAGCTCTACGGCATCAAAACCTGCTTGTTGAACTCTCCAGGCCGCTTCTGCAAATTTTTCGATGATATCGTATATCTCCTCAATGGTCATAGCCCGGATCGACTTTCCCTTAGAACCTGCCTCTTCGGCATATACGATTTCATGACCAGCTGAACCAGGAAGAGAAACCACCATATCAGTAGGAGCAAAAAGATCTTTGCGAGGCCAGGCTGCCTGCCGCCCAGGATGTTGAATTTGTACTGCACAACGCGCTCCGTGACGATGCATAGCTTCAGCTAAATTAGCTAATCCCGGAATCATAGGGTCTTCATCGGCAGCCACACATGTAACCGTAGGACGCCCAGTAGCTTTATCTGGAGTAGTAGCTCCTACTATTATGAAACCACATCCCCCCTTAGCTACCTCCTCGTGATAGGTTATAACCCGCTGGTTTACTGACCCATCAGCATTAGCTGAGCTTATATCAGTAGGAGCATGAACGATACGGTTGGGAACCACAAAATTACCAATTTCAATGGGGCTAAAAAGATGAGGATAACGAAGATTTTTCATTCAGATAACCTTCCTTTCTATTTTTAGCAACATCCTTTTTTCTCTTGTTTTTCTCTTTGATAACATTCTTCCATTATATCCGCCGTTCTTGTTGCTCCAAAGCGAGTAGCACCCGCTTCCCTTACCTTGAAAGCCATATCCAGGCTTCTTACTCCTCCTGCTGCTTTTATCTGCACTCGAGGAGAAGTAGCCTGACGCATGAGTTTAAGATCTTCGATAGTAGCACCACCGGGGGAAAATCCAGTAGAAGTTTTTACAAAATCAGCTCCTGCTTCTTCGGCTAATTTACAGCCTATTTCTTTTAGCTCATCATCCAGATAACAATTCTCCAAAATAACTTTTAATATCACTCCATGGCTATGAGCCACATCGGCTATCGCTTTAATATCATTTCTGACATAGTCGAAATCTCGACTGCGAAGCTTCCCAATATGAATTACCATATCCAATTCTTCTGCCCCATCTTTGATGGCTTCTTCAGCTTCAAACACTTTGGTCTTTGTCTTATGCGAACCATGGGGAAACCCTACTACAGCATCTACTTTCACCCCACTACCTTGAAGCAACTCCTTCACCCGAGATACATCAGAAGGCCGACAACATACTGCTGCTACCTGGTATTTCCTGGCTACTTCGCACCCTGCTACAATATCTTCATCAGTTAACTCCGGGCGTAGTAGCGAGTGGTCAATCATTTTAGCAATATCTTCACAAGAATAATCCATTCCACACCCCCTATAATGTTATAACAATATCTCAACCTATCTTATACCACTACTTTCCTCATTGTCAAGGATAAATGGGCTCTATAACAAAGTGTGGAAAAAATACGCGAAAAAAAGTATGGTAGCAAAAGCAAGTGAGAAATTAAGAGGAAGAAGAGCTTGCCATCATAGGAAAAGATAGAAATTAGCATCACAATTTTATTGAGAGTTAAAAAGATTTTTAAAGATTCAAAGCCAGAAAAGTTTACTGATTCTGGTCTAACTTCAGAGGAAAGGAATCGAAAAATATCTACCTTAGGGATCAACTATAAAACCTTATTTAATTAGCAACGGCTTCAGGGGTTAGAAAAAGTTAAAGAGGAAACACAAAAGTGGCTAAAATTAGTTTGTGGAGCTTCTGGTGGAGATGACGGGATTCGAACCCGTGGCCTCCGGCTTGCAAAGCCGGCGCTCTCCCAGCTGAGCTACATCCCCACAAACAAGAAAATATTCCGCCTATTTCCTTTTAGTCTTTCTACTCCTTAGAAAGGAGGTGATCCAGCCGCAGGTTCCCCTACGGCTACCTTGTTACGACTTCACCCCAATCATCAACCCCACCCTAGGCACCTGCCTCCCCTTACG
>NZ_JAAYFP010000226.1:0-6106 GCF_012728195.1 Candidatus Sordicultor fermentans | reverse complement strand
TGCTTTTCTCATTTTCTCAGAGGAAGAGAAGCCACTCTTGCCTTGAGCTTCTTCCTGGAAGGGCTCTTCTTCTGTCATTTCTGAAATCTTTCATCGATAACCCACTCTCCCACGCCATTTCCGAGGTTAGTAGCCGGGAATCCTCCTCTCTCGTCATGCCTGAGCGCTTTTATCAGGCATCCACGTTTTGTTTTTGTCTTTTTATTTGGAATCATAAGGGTGCATTCTCCCGACTCTCGGGACCCTTGATAAAGCCATTCAGAAATGCCGGATAAAGGGGTTATGGGGGTTTATTCCCTATAATCATGACTGGTTTTGCGGGATATTGTAATCTGTGGAGGTGAGCTCCAGAAATCTCCGGGAGTTAAAGTGTCTACGGGGTAAAGATGGGGTTTAATTCTTTCCTTGTGGATAATAGAAGCCAACCGGTCTACTATTTGCCAGGCATGACGAATAAAAGTAGAGTCAGGAAACAAAGTTCGATCCCCGGCCAGCAAGTCATATATTATCTTTTCATA
Organism: Candidatus Sordicultor fermentans; assembly: GCF_012728195.1. Taxonomy (NCBI): domain Bacteria; kingdom Pseudomonadati; phylum Atribacterota; class Atribacteria; order Atribacterales; family Candidatus Caldatribacteriaceae; genus Candidatus Sordicultor; species Candidatus Sordicultor fermentans. The sequence continues at coordinate 5,588 of NZ_JAAYFP010000226.1, read as the reverse complement.
AGCTTCGGGGGTATTGGCTCCAAAACTTCCAGAATAGGTGAAATTTAGCCGGGTAGGAGAAGAATATAACCCCATTCCCGGTGTTTTTACTCTTATTAAGAGGGCTATTCTTTCCTCGGGTTGAATTTCTATGCGAAGGAGGTTATCCTCTGGAAAATGGGAATGAAATACCACCTCAAGAAACGATTCCCTCTCTGCCATTCTTTTTCCGGTCAACATTCGAAATGGTACTCCCTGCCACCGCTCAGAAGAAATATATAAAGGCAGATAAACTAAAGTTTCTATCTGGGAATGAGGATTTTCTACCTCTTCCTGGTAATTCTGGTATTGCCCTAAATATATGGCTTCCGGAGGGGGCAGTTGAATCTCGGTAAGCAAATGACTTTTGGCCTGGCCTACATTTTCCAGGAATCTTTGACACTCTTTTCTATCTTCTTCGCAAAGGGGAGGGATATCGATAGCTAAAAGAGTGAGAAGCTGAAGGAGATGATTTTGAAATACGTCTTTAATGGCACCGGTCTCTTCGTAAAATTTTTTTCTTTCTCCTACCCCTTCTTTTTCACTTACTGCAATGCGCACCTCTTTTACGAAGGACCGGGATAGCAGTTTTTCTATAAATAGATTTTCAGCTTTAAGAATGATGAGATTTTGAACGGTGGCTTTTCCCAAGTAATGGTCGACGTAGAAAATTTCTTCTTCTCGAAAGATTTTTTTAAGAGCTTTTTCCAGTTCTTCAAAATCTTTTTCGCTGGAACCAAAAGGTTTTTCTAAAGCTACTTTTTTTGTGGAGGGCGAGCTTAAGGACAGGGTTTTTTCTATGGTTTTTAAGGCTGAGTTATAAAGAGAAGGAGGGAGGGAGAGGTAAAATATTGCCTCTTCTTTCCCTGTCTTGTTAATTAGCTGGCTGAGTTTTGAAGGGATTTCTGGGTTTTCTAAATCTCCTGGGAGATAGAAAACCCGTTCCAATAACTCTTTTTCTTCTCTCTGGTGGATTTTTTGAAGAAACCTCCGGTAGTCTCCCTCTTTAGAAAAACGCCTTCCTAAAGCTATTAAGGCTAAATCTCTTATTTCATAGTGATAGAAAAGAGAGGATAAGGCAGGGAAGATTTTCTGGGTGAAGAGATTGCCCGTAGCTCCAAAGAATATTAAAGTTTTCATTTTACATTCTAAAGAGCACAGCCCTTGTCGGGGAGCCATCTCCCTCTTTTATTTTTAGAGGGAAAGATAGAAAATAGTAAAAGCCAGGTTCTACCTCCCGGAGATATAGCCCCTCGAATATTAAAATACCTTTTTCTAAAAGAAGGCGATGGGTGGGGTGTCCGGGCTGGTCGCGTTCTATCCCTAAAGAGTCAATTCCTACGCCTTTTGCACCTTGTTGAGCTAAATAAGAAGCACCAGATACAGTAAGGTAAACAAAGTTTTCTCTCGACAGGTCAGAAAAAGAGTTATCAGTTTTCAGAATTAAAAATTGCTGTGGGGATAGGAATTGTTGAAAAGGAGAGAGGTGTTCTGCGGCTATGGCCTCCACTCCTCTTATTTCTACAACTAAAGCCGGACCAAGAAATGAAGAAAGGGGCAACTGATCAATAGAGTTAGCGGGAGAGAGCATATGAAGGGGAGCATCTACGTGAGTTCCGGTGTGGGTTTCCAGGGTCAAGCGAGTTTCGTTTGCTCCTTGAGAAAGAGTTCTTATCCTTTCTAAACGAGGTTTTTTTTCCTTTCTCCCTTTATAAGTGGGAGTTTCTTCCGACAGAGGAAGAGATATATCGATGATTTCCATAATTTCACCTCATTCCGCCAAAAGTAGTTTCATTTGTTTGGCATTCCTTATTGCATAATCACGAAAACAGTTATTAAACATCAAAAAAACTCTTTCAGCACCCGGGGATTTCTTATTTACAACCTCTTTCCACCTGTTTAATTCCTCTTCTTGATAAAGGTAGGCAAATTTTTCTTCTACGGGTGCTCCCTTCTTTTCCCAGGCTGGTTTATTGCGTCCATGGAAGCGAGTTATGAGCTCCGGGGTAGTAACTTCTACTATGGGAGGGACCGTCCAGGGAAGTTGAGGCTCATCTACGCAGGTATAGGCTAATCTCTCCTTGCGCAAAAAACAGAAAGTGTCATCTCGATTTTCTTCGCTCAACCAGGAATGGTGGCGAAACTCTATAGCTAAAGTTCCTTTAATATTTTCTCTAAGCCAGGATAAATACTCCATAGTTTCTCTACTTTTTTCTATCCAGGGAGGAAATTGAAAGAGAATATAGCCCAGTTTATTTTCTTCCTGCAAGGGGTTTATGGCAGAAAGGAAAGCAGATAGAGCTATTTTTAGCCACTCTTCAGGGACTTCCGCTAAATAGAAGTGAGGTCGTTTTTGCAACCTTTCGGGCAATTCTTCTTTCAAAAATTGAGGAATGACAGATAGGGAAGTTTTGTGAAAGGTAAATAGAGAAAAGGATTTTATATTAAAAAGGAAAGAGGAAGGGGTTCGCTCTACCCAGAGACGAGCATTTCTCTCTGCAGGGAAAGCATAAAAGGTGGAATCAACTTCTACGGTGTTAAAATGTTGAGCATAGAAATTCAGTCTTTCAGCAGGATTTTTAAGTTGAGGAGGGTAAAAAGAGCCATCTTCAATGAGAGTTTTCTCTGTCCAGGAGCAAGTACCAATATGGTAAATAGCCACATTTTCACCTCTTTTCCCTTACATTATTCTGTATTTCTACAACCTCATTCACAGCAAAAATATTCTAATTTATTTTAACCGCCTCAGAAGAAGCACGGCAAATTGATTATATCACTGAGCTATAATCAATTTGCCGCCTCTGAGTACAAGGGTGAGTATTGTTCCCTTGCTTCTATAGAACCTGCCAGAAAAATATAGTTAACCACAAAAATCCATTGTAATATTCTTTTCCTTCGTACTCTGATTATCTTTTGTGTCGGGGCATTATTACGGGTCAATCGCGAGTGCTGCTCCCCTTTATAGTTCTGACAATATTTACCTGGAGCAGGGATTCAGTCTCAATGAAAAAACAGCCACCCCGCCATCGCTTTTGAATTTTGAGCGGGGTGGCCTATATGATTGGCTATGTATTACTTATACAGTAAAGTTGTTAACGACTTCTTGAAGCTCTTCAGCTAATTTACTCAAGCTGGCTGCCATAGAGTTAATTTCTTCCATGGCTGCATTTTGTTCTTCTACTGAAGCGGAAATTTCTTCACTGGAGGCGGCGTTCTCTTCGGCAATGGAGGCAACGGTAGTGATGGTCTCATGTAATTTGCTAATAGACTCAGATATGCTTCGTAAATCGTGCAGGGTATCTTCGGTATGCTTTACTAAACTCTGAGAATTTTCGGCGGTTGCTTGCTGGTTTGTTTCCAGCTCTCCAATAGTTCTGGTCAAGCTGCCAATGGAGTTGGCGACTTCACCGGTTGCTGCTATTATATCTTCAAAGCTTTGAGAAACCTTTTCGCTCTGTTTGCTACCTGTTTCCACTTGATTTTTTGCTCTCTGCATTGCTTCAGAAGTTTCGCCGGTGTTTTTCTGAATTTCAGATATCAGAGCTCCAATTTGTTCTGCAGCCTGAGCAGACTCTTCGGCAAGCTTTCTAACCTCTTCAGCGACCACGGCAAATCCGCGTCCGGCATCTCCTGCTCGGGCTGCTTCAATTGCTGCATTTAAGGCTAAGAGGTTAGTTTGTTCAGCGATACCGGTTATTAGGTCTACAATCTTTCCAATTTCCTGGGAACGTTCAGTCAAAAGCTCCACACTTTGAGCAACTTCTTGAGATACTTCGGCAATATCTTCTACGCTGGCTACAAGGTCAATAAGTAATTTTTTGCCATTCTGAGCTTTTTCTTGAGTGATTTTGCTTTGGTCGCTAACGGAATTATTCATTTTACTAATGGTAGAGAGAATATGGCTATTTTCTTCCAAATTTTTGATGGTTTCCTCGAGAAGACGTAGATTATCGTCACTTGTGTTGACGATAATCTGAGCTTTTTTAGCCATGGTATCTCCTTCTTCAGCGATTTTCTGGAGTTCTTCACTCTGGCGAATGGAGCCTTCGGCGACCTGGGAAATAGTTTGGGCAATCTCTGCAGTAGCTCTACTGGCTTCGGATACCGATGATGCAAGCTCTTCAGAAGAAGATGCCAGAAGAGAAGAAGAGTTTAAAGTATTATGTACCAGGTTTCTCAGAGAATTTACCATTTCTGCGAAACTATTGCTGAGTTTACCCAGCTCATCTTTTACGGTTAGTTTTTTGACCTCGACCTGCAAGTTGCCACTGGCGACCTTTTCTGCTGCACTGGAGATTTCCTGGAGGGGCTTGCGGATGCTTCTTGTGAGTAGTAGAGCGAATGTTAATCCTAAAACAATGCTTATAATGATGGTCCAGGTTATCAGCGATAGTGACATGGTGCGGGCTTTCTGAGCGCTAAGATTTTCCTCTTCGGTTAAGTTCAATATGACATCGGTGAGTTGATTTAAATATTCGCGTGTTTCCTCGAATTTCTCAGCAGCTTTTCCTAGGGATAGTTCTATTGCCAGATTACGCTCTTCCTCACCACCTTCGGTGAGATAATTAATTACCTGTTTCGACACTGTTTCCCATTCTTTACGGACTTCTTCGTATCCAGATATAAGTTGCAATTCTTCCGGAGCTTGAGCCAGTTCTTTATACTTGTTAAAACGCTCTATTGATTGATTAAAATTTTCTTCATAATCGGCAAGAAGGCGTTTGAATATTTCGCTATCGCTGGGAGCAGAAAGCATGGAGCGTTCAGCTACCAGAAGCTGTTGTAAATCCCTGTCTGCCTCGATAAGGTAGTCAAGAGCGGGCATTCGCACGGCATATACTTTATATAGAGAGTCGTTCAACCTGGAGGTGGCGAAAAAACCAATACATCCGACAATTGCCACTAAAACTATCATTATTATGAAACCACTCAAAATCTTAGTCTTCAAGGTCATTTTCTCTTCTCCTCTCTTTGGTCTTTGGGTCTTTGGAGCCGGTGTGCTTTTTTAACTCTATTTTATATATCGGCATTTTCGGGGGGATCTTTAATGTTTGGGTAACCAATTAATTAAATAGCTACATGCGGTTTCCGGTTGTTTATATTAATAAATCTCAGATGAGATTAATACCTGAGCGAAATTGTGTCTGCCAAATTGAGTAACTTTGGCTCTTTAACCACTCAAGCTCCTACGCTATAGTGAAGAAGTTCTGCTCCCTCTCTGATAGTTATCTTCTTATCCAGAAGACAACGTGCCCCATAAAGTTTATTTCTTTCTTCTTGAGGACAATGTATTCTTTCATTTTATTACTAAAGTGATATTTTCTAAAAGATTTTAAGGGTGACATTATCACAGAATAACTACACAAATTCAGTTTTTACCTCTTGCCAAAAACGCTCTAACCTATTATAATACTCTTTGCTTCATTATCCGTACCTTGAAAAGTAAATAAGGTGGAAACAAGAGATATTCCTGCTAACATGACAAGTTTGTTAATGAATTAAAGGTTTGCGGTCAAGTTAGAAAGGGCATACGGTGGATGCCTTGGTGCCAGGAGGCGATGAAGGGCGTG
>NZ_JAAYFP010000225.1:0-2872 GCF_012728195.1 Candidatus Sordicultor fermentans | reverse complement strand
GGAAGAGGGAAAAACCCTACAAAAGAAGAATAAAACTTGCGAGGGTCATAGCGGCCGTCAAGTCCCACTTTCTGACCAGTTCCTGTTTTCCCCCCTATACGATATCCTTCTATATAAGCCTTTTTTCCCGTTCCCTCTTTTACTGTTTTTTCCATCATTTCCAGAACTAAAGATGCTGTCCGCTCCGATACTACCTCTCCTGAAGAAACAGGAGAAAATCCCTCTATTATCTCTCCCGTGGGGCTGATTATTTTGCTCACCAAGCGAGGTTGCATCACCACCCCCTTATTAGTCAGAGCAGAAAGGGCTCTCAAAAGCTGCAAGGGAGTAACCATCATCTCCTGACCAATGGGAATAGCACCTATGGAGAGTAAAGACCAATCTCGGGAAGGGCGTAAAAGACCCTGCTCTTCTCCCGGTAATCCTATATCGCATTTTTCTCCCAATCCAAAATTCTTCAAATAATAAAATAGTTTATCTTTGCCCAGCCTTTCAGCCAGAGTAATAATCCCCACATTGCAAGAATTAATTAACAAATCTTCTAGCTTCTCTTCGCCATGAGCTTTAATATCTCGCACCCGATGATTATACACCATAACAAAACCAGGGCAAAAGAATCTCTCTTCAAGAGAAGCTTTTTTTTCTTCTAAAGCTGCAGCCATCACCAATGGTTTTACCGTAGAACCTGGCTCGAAAACCATACTGATAGCCAAATTTTTCCAGGATTCAGGGGGAAAATCTTGAAAGTTGCGATTATCAAAAGAAGGACGGCTGACCATAGCTAAAATGTCTCCACTCTGAGGGTTATTAACTATTACCACTCCTCGAAGAGCTTTAGTTTTTTCCATAGCCTGATCTAAGGCTTCTTCAGCAAAAAACTGGATGGTGCTATCTACAGTTAAAAGGAGATCGTTACCACTTTGAGGTGATAAGTGTTTAGTAGTAAGAGGTATTTCTCGCCCCAGAGCATCTTTTTCGTAAAATGTATAGCCCGGTTTACCTGCAATATAAGAATCAAAGGCAAACTCTAAACCCTCCAGCCCCTGTCTATCTTTTCCCACAAAACCCAGAAGATTACTAAATAAAGGGGCTTGAGGGTAAAAACGAACCGGTTTTTCCTTCCAGCTTATCCCTTTTAGCTTTTTCTCCTCCAGAGCTTCCTTCAAATAGAGGGGCGCATTGTCGGTAATCTCTATCCAGAAAAGCCCGCTCTGGAATTTTTGCTGCAATTCAGACGCTGAAAGGGAAAGAAGTTGAGATAATTCTTCTGCTATTTTCTCCGGGTCGTCCATCTGAGGAGGGTAAGCGCTGATAGAAAGAACCCCCACATCCTCAGCCAGTACTTTACCGCTTCGATCCAGAATTGACCCTCGAGAGGGCAAAGTTTCTTCTAATACTAAACGAGATAAGGCTTCTTCTCGATAAAATTTGCCCTGTAATACCTGAAGGGAAAAAACGCGAACTGCAACAACTCCTAAAAGGAATAAACTTAAAAAAAACAGAAAATTTGCCCGTCGGACAAATTTTCTGGAAATCATTCTCCTTGTGTCTCCTCAGGCATTTTACCCAGGACCAGCTCTCCTTCTCCGCCCCCCAAAGCCGAGCTGGACACCATATAGACAGTTTGATCGGGATAGGTCATACCCAGCTGATTTATTGCCACTTCTTTTATTCTCTCCAGCGAAGATAATTGGGCAATTTCCATTTTTAATTTCTCCCTGGTTGCCAACAAATTATCAATATTCTCCCTTTTTTGTTCCACCAAATAGCTTTTTTCTAAAAGCAAAGCTTGCAAGGTAACACAGAGGAAAGAAAGAGAAAAAATAAAAAATAGACCAAATATCAGCCAAGATTTAACCCGCTTCATTCTTATCCCTCCTTAATTTTACTTCGCTTTTCTCCTGCTCTCAGACGACCACTGCGAGCCCGAGGATTATCTCTCACCTCTTCAGGAGTGGGATAAACAGGTTTTTTGGTTAATACCTCCCACTCTTCTTCATCTTTTAAAAATCTTTTTACTATCCGATCTTCCAGGGAATGGTAGCTAATTACCACTACTCTTCCTCCCTCTTCTACCAGAGGAGAAACTTTTCTCAGAGCTTCTTCTATCTCCTTTAATTCTTCGTTTACAAAAATACGCAAAGCCATAAAAGTTCGAGTAGCAGGATGAATTTTTCCTCGTTGAGGGACTGCTCTTTCTATAACCCGGGCTAATTCCCGAGTAGTGGCTATGGGTTTTCTATCTCGCTCCTTCACTATAGCCCGAGCAATTCTTCGAGAAAACCTTTCTTCTCCGTAATAATAAATCAAATCAGCTAATTCCTTCTCCGGAAATTCATTGACCACCTGATAGGCATTTCGTTCCTCAGATAAATCCATTCTCATATCCAAAAATCCTTCCCTCTGGAAGCTAAAACCTCTCTCTGCTTTATCCAGCTGCCACGAGGATACCCCCAGATCAAACAATATCCCCGAAATTTTTTCTATACCCAGAGAAAAAAGAACCTGGTCAATTAGAGAAAACCTTTCTTTGACCAAATATACTGGAAGGGAAGGGTTTTTCAGGGTTTCCTTGGCCATTTTTATGGCTTCTTCATCTCGGTCTATCCCTACCAATATAGCCCCTTCATCGAGCTCACCCAGAATGGATAGAGCGTGGCCTCCTCCTCCTACTGTAGCATCTACATAAATTCCGTCTTTTCTCCAGAGAAGATAATGGAGCACTTCTTTCTCCATTACCGGTTGATGAAAAACATAAGTGTTCATATCTAAATACCCGTATCCACTATCTGCTCAGTGAGCTCGCCAAATTTCTTTCCCATCTCCTCATGATAAGGTCTCCAAATTTCTTCTGCCCAGATTTCCAGGCGTT
>NZ_JAAYFP010000224.1:0-2699 GCF_012728195.1 Candidatus Sordicultor fermentans | reverse complement strand
GTTTGGGTCTGAGCTATACTGACCAGATTGGTGATGATCAAGATAATTTTACCGCTGGTCTTAATGGTTATATAGTAGCCGGCCGGCCGGATGGGTTAGAAAACTACTACATCGTTGATGCCAATATTACCAGAGACTTCACCCTGGGGAATGAAAACGACCAAAAAATAAAACTTAGCTTTTCAATTAAGAATCTATTCGATCAACGACCTGAGTTAGTAAGTGGTTATCCCATCCAAGGTAGAACATTTATGCTGGGTATCAGCACCAATTTTTAATTAACCAAGCAATAAAGGGGAGTATTCCTTTATAATCCCCCAAAAAAATATTAAAAATAAGGGGGGCATTGCCCCCCGTATAAACCCCGAAAGGCTAAAAAACAGTTAAAAATCAAAAAATATAAAGGATTTTCTCGCCCTTGACGGGAGAGGATTAAGGTGAGGGTGGTCTTTTAGAAATCCCTCTTCTGGGGGGAAGCATAAGCATGGACCCCAGGTTTTCATTGTTATTTGGTGCTCCGAGGGGGCATGAGGTCTATTTTTGGCTGTCTTTAATAGGGAGATACTGGAGAAGAATGAAAGGCAAATCTATTTATGTTGCATTAGTAATTTCAATACTTTTACACTTTTGGGGAGCTATGCTTCTGGCCACCATAATTGACTTAAAGGAAAAACCGGTGGAAGAAAACCATACCCCCAAATATATTCAGGTAGCATTTCTTCCTTCTCTAAATACTGAGAGAGAAGAAGAATTACAACCAAAAACTTTTTCTTCGCCCCCCAGGGAAACAGAAACATTAGATTCAGTTCCAAATATTGCAAACGAGGAGCAAATTTTCCCCACAATCAACAGTGAAGAAAAATCTCCCCCAAACCAAAAAAATGATTTGCAGGGGGTAGAAAAAGAGGAAAGGAAGGAAATCAAACCGAAGGTTGCAGCGGTAAAAGAGGAGGTAGAGCCACAAAAGCCGACTCCCGAAGAAAAAATCGAGCAGATTAAAACAGAATTAGAAACACTCCCCCCAAGAGCTACTGATATCCCGACAGAAAAAATAGATTTTGCAAAAACTGAGCCTGAAGCAAAAGTAGATAAGGAAAGAGGGGGGTCAACCAAAACTGCCGACTACAATTTATCAAAACCGGTAAACAATAAAAAAGAAGAAATAAATCCGTCTCTGAATTCGAACTTAGAAGAGGAGTGTCAACCAAATCAAATAGAAGTGCCCCTCGATTTGACCCGATCTGATTTCTCAGATGAAAAAATTGTCCCCCCTAAAATTATTTCTATTCTTCAACCAAAATATCCCAAGAATCTGAGAAAGAGGGGAATCGAGGGGCAACTCCGACTAAAGGTATTAATCGACCAGGAAGGCAAGGTCACTCAGGTAGAAATACATACTTCCTCCGGCTATCAAGATTTTGATCAGTCAGCCATAGAAGCCGTTTATCAATGGCAATTTAAGCCTGCACAAATCGAGGGCAAAGAAAGAAGTAGCTGGGTGTTGATTCCCATAGCATTCCGTTTGAAGTAGCCATATTTCTCCAGACTACTGGTGGAGCTTTTTCCACCAGTAATTTTTGGTTATTTGCTTTTTGGTGGTTGATAAAGGGGCGGAGCCCCCTTATAGTCTGTGGCAATCCCCTCCAGGGTCATTGCAAGCCTCACTTTATCGTCTGGCGTTGCAATCCCGAGTTTTTAACACAACGTAATTGCCTTTATCTTTTTGTTTTTTCCAAGTTTTTTTATCTTACGCCGTAGGCTGTCTAACATCTCCCCTCGGGCGAGGAAAATGTTTACTGTCCAGGGTATAGATGGTAGAAGGTCTCTTACGGAGAGCGAAGTTTGCCAGATAGGCATCAATATAATCAACATTTTTCTCCTCATAGTCCAACAATGATTTCCTGGCAAGAGTCCAGGATAGACCCCCATGCCCCTTCGCAGCACCAGATGGAAATGAAAACGGAATCCTTTCCCTTCAAGGGAGAGGAGACTATAAAAATCGAGATAATCGGGAAAGCGCTCACTCGAATATTTGATTTTTACAAATATTCTTGAAAATTTGAGGGTCAGGTCTTTCTTTATCACATTTCCCTTCTACAGCTTTAAAATCCCACGGTTGAACCAGAACAACGAACATCTCTGGCAAGCAATCAATACAAACTCGGTCTCCGCTGCTGGCCACAAAAGCACCGGCGGAACAATGACAACCAAAGCATCCTACAAAACCAGTTATATTCGCTATACAAAAGAGATTTTGCGGGAACCTCACCTTCTCTCGTCGAGGATTTCCCTTTTCGTCATTTCCAAAATCTTCAATCAGGAATCTAAAGACCCCTCGCAGAAGCATTCGGGGGTGACAAATAAGAGATGACGAAAAAGAAAGAGGATTACAAGGAAAAAAGAAAAGCACCGAGAATCGCTACGGTTGCTTCGCTACTTGCGATAACAAAGTAGATAGGCTATGGCCACCGGACCTCTTTTTGCATAACTTGAGCGAAACGTCCTTCTAATTTCTCAAATTCCTCCTCGGTGTAAACCAAAAGGTCAACGGAGACCGGCAGGCTCATAGTATCAAAATATCGCGACCGCTCCCAGAAGGGACAAGGAGATCTTCGTAAAACCACCACCACATCCAGGTCGCTCCCCACTCCCCAGAAAGGAGCATTATAAGAACCAAAAACACCGATACGCAGGATGTC
>NZ_JAAYFP010000223.1:0-2580 GCF_012728195.1 Candidatus Sordicultor fermentans | reverse complement strand
TGGCAAGTCTTCTACCTTGCATCTTGGAAGAGCTGAAGATTGGATTGTAATAAAAGAGTTGGAGAAAATCGAGCTTGAGGTCCGAGAGATAAACGGAAACTATGGTTATTTCTTCTGGATTCCTGAGAAAGCCTTTGATGAAAAATGCAGCTTTGAATTCAAAGATATAGGCGGGCTAATTTATAGCCTTACAACTTTTTACAGGATAAAAGGCGGGGTAAGAAATTTTGATTATATAAGGACAAAACTTAATGATGGGAATTTGGGAGATATATTTACTTATTTTGATTCTGGAGAAAAAGTGCCTGTATTCTTTGCCAATTTAAAAGAGGGATTAAAAAATGAGAGAGATTTTAGCGAAGTTCCGTGATAAAAACAGAGAAAAGATAACTTTATCAAGGCATACTTCTGATGCGCTGGAGGTGTTTGAAAACATTCAGAAAAAGTTAAGCGAAGATAATAATAACAGTTTAGTAGAAGCAACAAAGGCTGCTATCTTATTGCATGACCTGGGAAAAGTTTTGCCTTCTTTTCAGATAAAATCCCTGGGTAATAAGGAATAACAACCTCAGGATGTAGTTTACGATGTTCCTCATTCTCTGTTTTCTATTTTTTGGATTGATAAAGATGAGCTAAAAAACAAATTTGGTGATGATTATTTTAATTTTATAATTTCAGCCGTTGCTTATCATCACTGGAGAGAAAGCTTTGACGAGTTTATTTTGGGAAGCAACAAGGTATTGGTAAGGTTGTGCGAAAAGGTGCTGGGAGAATGGGGAGAAACTTTAAAAAGCAATCTACATGATGAGTTTTCAGAACTTAATGAATATGGGGATTTTATTGATATAAATAAAAAGTGGCTCGAAAGCATTATAAATGGAAGAAGCTTTGTAGATCTTGCCATTCCTCCTTATAAGCTTGACTATGAACCATTGAGAGGGGAAGTGAAGAAAGAGCGGATATTAATAGCAGGTTTTCTGCAAAGATGTGACCACTTTGCGTCATGGTGTGAAAAGGAGGGAGAAAGTCTTGATAGGGTAGAAATAGAACCCAAAGCAGAAGATGAAATTGAGAACAAGATTGCAGGCAAAATTGGACATGACGCCTGGCAGTTTGGTACCCTGGCAAATAACAAAGATAAAAATGTCATTCTTGTTGCTCCTACGGGGTATGGTAAGACTGAATTTGCCTTTTTATGGTCGAGGGGTGAAAAGCTTCTCTATACTCTTCCTATCCGCTCAGCAGTTAACCAAACTTATGAAGGAAGAGCAAAGGAAGTGTTTGGGGAAGGTAAAGCCGGGCTTTTACATTCGGATGCCGATGTGTATTTGTTAAGCCAAGAGACTGACGAAGCTGGTACAATGAAACTTTATGACCTTGCAAAGCAACTTTCCTATCCAGTAATGATATCTACTGGAGACCAGTTTTTCCCTTATGCTTTGAGGCCCCCTGGATATGAAAAAGTGTTTGCGCTTCTTTCTTACTCTCGCCTTGTAATTGACGAAATACAGGCTTATGACCCGAAAGCTTGTGCGATAGTTACTAAATTTATGGAATGGATGCACAAAATGGGTGGGAAATTTCTACTAATGACGGCGACATTGCCTAAATTCGTAGAAAATAGGATAAAGGAATCAGCCCCTGATTGTGAAATGATAAACATTTATGAAAATGAAAAAGATAAATTCCAAAAAATTTTTAAACATAAGCTGGAAGTGGAACTAATAAAAAATAAAAAAGGCGAGAAGACTCCGATATTCGAGTTGCCAGAAGATAAGATAGAGAAAATAATCAGGGAAGCTGAAAGCGGTAAAAGAGTCCTGGTAATTTTAAATACTGTTAACTTTGCACAAGAAGTTTATAGAAAATTAGTGGAGAAGGCTTGCTCTTCTTCCCTAGAGAATAACATCTTTTTGTTACACTCTCGCTTTACCCTCGAAGATAGGAGAAACAAAGAAACCGAATATATTGAGAAATTCAAAAACCCCAAACCTCCTACAGAGAATATTGGTGAGATTCTTGTAGCTACACAGGTTGTTGAGGCATCTTTGGATATAGATGCAGACGTTCTCTTTACTGAAATCTGTCCTCTTGATGCTTTGATTCAAAGAATGGGAAGAGTTCTGAGAAGATATTTCTATAGGGATGGAAAGGTTACGAATAAAAGCGATAACCTGGAATACGATATATCTCAAGAAGAGTTCAGGGCTTTTTCCAATGAGCCTAATGTTTATGTATGGGTTTTTGTGAAAGGGCTTCAATCTGGAAGAGGGAAAGTTTACTCTGAGGAATTGATTAAGCTTTCCCTTGCATGGCTGTGGAAGAAAAAGGAAATAGAGGATATAGAGCCATTATTATCTAAAATAGGGCAGAGGGACGGAACCGATGAGGTTCAGGTAGAGGACTTTTTTAGAGAAGAGTTTTCTCCTCTTTTGGGTAGTGATAAAAAAACGGAAAAATCTAAAGAAACTTATTATAAAAAGCTTTTGAATGGTAACTGGTTGGAAAACGTAGATAAGAGGGAGGTGGAATTGTCAGAATATGACAAATATGCTTTAGTTGCTTTGTTTTATTCAAGTT
>NZ_JAAYFP010000222.1:0-7460 GCF_012728195.1 Candidatus Sordicultor fermentans | reverse complement strand
GGTCATCCTTACTGCTTATTCTCCTTTAGCAAGGAGAAGGTTGAGTGGCGATTTGTTGTTGCAGGAAATAGGCAAAAAATATGGTAAAACGGCTAATCAAGTAGCCCTGCGCTGGTTAATTCAGCAGGAAATGGTAGCAGCCATTCCTAAGGCTGCTAACCCCGAACACCAAAAAGAGAATCTGGATATTTTTGATTTTGAGCTTACTCCTGAAGAAATGGAAAAGATTTCTCGCCTGGACCGGCGGGAAAAAGTAGCTTCTCGCACCTAAAGGGAGAGAGAGTTTGTCGCTTTTTTGAATTTTTAGATAGCTGTGGAGGGTCAGGTGGCATCTATTATTCTGGTAAAGAAGACACGGTGGTACCAGAAGAAAAAGGACAACGCTCGCAGATAGAATCAGCAAAATCGGTTATTCGATAATTAAGCTGGAGTTTTTGATCTCCTTTTTTGAGTATGAAAAAGGAAAAGATTATACTGGCAGCCACTCCTGAATAATGGTATAAAGGTAAGGGGGTAAGATAGCGAAGAAGAAAATAAACAGAGAGAGTGAGTAAAATAGGAAAAATGTAAATTAAAAAAGCTACTCCCAATGCTATGTGGTCGTTTATTTCCACTAAAACCTTATCTCCTGGCAAGGCACCTAAGTCATTATAAGCTTTGACTACATAAAAATCACTCTTAGAGTCATCGATGAGTGGAGAGGAAAGGGGACACTTCTCCTCTCCACAGGAGGTTCCTTTTTCCATTTTTACCCAGCTGTATTTTTCTTCGCTTTTCAATACTTGCCCGATTTTTTTCATTTTAGTTTTTACTACAGGCTAATTAAAATATCTTTTTCTTCCACCTTGACCTCATAAACCGGCAAGCCCTCTTTAGCTGGTCCTTTTATCACCTGACCAGTGACTACATCAAAGCGAGAGCCATGATAGGGACAGATGATTATATTTCCTTCTATTTTCCCCTGAGCCAGAGAAAGACCTTTGTGGGGACAGCGACTACCGATAGCATAAATTTCCCCGTTCAAATTTAAAAGAAGGATTTTGTTTTCTTCTATAGTGATTTCTTTCCTACCTGATGACAATTCCGAAATTTCCGCCACCTTTTTGAACTCGGCCATGTTTTTCCCTCCTCTTTAATGGTGTAAAAATGTAGCAAGGCAAGCTTTATTTAAAGTCCTACTTTTTAGTGAAAACACCTTTTAAAAAATTATATTCCAGACCCAGGGGAGAAAAACACCTCTCTCAATAATCTTTTGAGCTTATTCCACTTTTTTCTTATGTTGCTAGGAACCGAGAAGCTCTTTCTTCCTCAGTGGTTTTTTGTTCTGCTGTATTTTTTAAATTCTTTTATCTCACGCCGTAAGCTGCCTGTTTATTTGTCAGAGAAGTTAAGTTATAATACTTTAAGAGGCCAATGGATACTATTTCTAAAGGAAGAATGTTTCGCTCTCATATTGAATCTCGATACCCTTTTGGGGAATTTGCTTTGATCCGTTCCCGAGGAAACCTGGGAGAGGTGGGCTTTGTTCTGGCTGATGAAGACGCAGAAAATTGGCCTTCTCTCTACCGGGAAGCCTGGGAAATAGCCAGTTATTTCCGCTTGAGAATTAAAGAGTTGGGGCTGGATAACATAGCCATGGCTGGAGTGGGGAGAGATTTAGATTTTATCACTGTTTCCATTGTAGTAGACATGTCCGCACTGGAGAAGGAAGAGATCGAAAAAATTGCCGATCAAGTCATGGGTATTTTGAGGGAAGCCAATCCTTATAATAAAGGGGGAGGAATCAATGAGTGAAAAAGTAGGATTTGTTACCATGGGTGAGGCAAAAGGAATAGTAGAAAACCTTCCCGAATTAGGGTTGGGGATGCTGGGTTATGCCTTTATGGGAAAAGCTCACACTAATGCTTATAAGAAGTATCCTTATATTTTCTGGCCACCGGTGGCAATTCCCAGATTAGTAGCCATTTGTGGAAGGAATGAAAAAGCAGTAAGGGAAGCTATGGTACGGTATGGTTATGAAAAATACTACACCGATTGGGAAGAAATGATTGAAGACCCGGCAGTACAAATTCTGGATAACACTAGCCCTAATTATCTTCATGCTGAGCCCTCTATTTTAGCTTTAGAGAAAGGCAAACACGTCCTTTGTGAAAAGCCTTTAGCTGGTAATGCGCAAGAAGCTAAAAAGATGTGGGAAGCAGCTCAAAAATCTAAAGCTAAAGCCATGGTATGTTTTAACTATCGTTTTGTTCCTGCTCTTCGATTAGCCAAAGAATTTATTTCTTCAGGGAAGCTGGGGGAGATATATCACTTCCGGGCGCAGTATCTTCAAGAGTGGATTATGGACCCTGATTTTCCCGCGGTCTGGAGATTGGATAAAAATGCTGCAGGTTCAGGAGCTCTGGGAGATCTGGGAGCTCATATCATAGATTTAGCCCGTTTTTTAGTGGGAGAAATTACTACAGTTAGTGCTTTAACCCGCACTTTCATTAAAGAAAGAAAATTAGCAGAAGACCCCAGGAAGAAAGTTCCTGTAACTGTAGATGATGCTTTTGTAGCTCTTGTGGAGTTTGAGAAGGGAGCCATAGGAACGCTGGAAGCTTCCCGTTTTTGTGCTGGAAGAAAAAATTATCAGGTTGTAGAGATTAATGGGTCTCGAGGTAGTATTCGCTTCGATTTAGAAAGATTAAATGAACTGGAAGTTTATCTGGTGGGAGAAGAGCCTAAGATATTTCAGGGGTTTCACGATGTTTTAGTTACCGAAAGCTTCCACCCTTTCTATGAGTACTGGTGGCCTCAGGGGCATATCATCGGCTGGGAACATACTTTTGTTCATGCAGTGGCTCATTTTCTGGATGCCATAGTTAATAACAAAGATATTGCTCCGTATGGAGCTACTTTCGAGGATGGTTACCGATGTGCAGTAATCTGTGATGCCATTCTCCAGGCAGCAGAATCAGGTAAAAGAGAAATAGTACCACAGGATTAAAATAAATTTTATTTGCAGGGGGGAGCTATGAAATATCGAGGTAAAGTAATAGTGACTTTGAAACCGGGAGTTTTTGACCCACAGGGAGTTACCATTCGTAATGCTTTGCATACCTTGTCTTTTCGAGAAGTAGAAGAAGTTAAGGCTGGTAAATACTTGGAAATAATTTTAGAATCGGAAAACTGCTCTCAGGCAGAAAAGCGCATTCAGGAAATGTGCGACCAGCTTTTGTCTAACCCGGTAATCGAAAGCTACTCTTACCAGTTAGAAGAAATAAAAAATTGAGGATGAAAATGAAATTTGGAATAGTGGTTTTTCCAGGGTCTGATTGTGGTTACGATTGTCATCATGTTTTATCTCAAGTCTTGGAAGCAGAAACAGTATTTATCTGGCATGGAGATAAAAATCTGAAAAATTGTGACTGTGTAGTATTGCCGGGGGGTTTTAGTTATGGCGATTATCTTCGAGCAGGGGCTCTTGCCCGTTTTTCGCCAGTGATGGAAGCGGTAAAAGAGTTTGCTGAAAATGGAGGATTAGTCATAGGAATATGTAACGGTTTTCAAGTTCTCACTGAAGCCGGGATTTTACCTGGAGCTTTTCTTCCCAACAGAGGTGGACGTTTTATTTGCCGCCATGTCTATTTACGAGTAGAAAATAATCAAACACCTTTTACTCTTTTATTTGCCCCGGGAGAGGTAATAAAAATACCCATTGCTCATCAGCAAGGCAACTTTTTTATTGATTCTCCTCATCAAGAAGAAGTTAAAAAGCACATAGTTTTTCGTTATTGTGGTCCTCAAGGAGAAATAGATTCTCGTTATAATCCCAATGGTTCGTGGGAAAATGTGGCGGGGATAGTCTCCAGAGAAGGTAATATATTAGGCATAATGCCCCATCCTGAGCGAGCAGCAGAGGAGATTTTGGGCTCCGAAGATGGCCGGAGAATGTTTCTTTCAGTTATAAAATGGTGGGAGGATAAAAAGTGGAAGTAGCAAATGGCTTAAATGTTGCCAGGGAATTAGGATTAAAGGAAGAGGAATATGAAAGGATTCTTGCTATATTAGGGCGGGTTCCTACTCCTACTGAAATAGCTATGTTCTCTGTAGAGTGGTCGGAACACTGTGGTTATCTTCATTCTCGAAGATGGTTGGAGTTGCTACCCCGAGAGGGAGAATTTTCTCCTCTTCGGGGAGAGGACGCTGGTGGCATAGTTTATGATGATTTAGCGGTGGTTTTTAAAATGGAAAGTCACAATCACCCTTCTCAGGTAGAGCCCAGGCAGGGGGCAGCTACAGGAATTGGAGGTGTTATTCGAGATATATTGGGAAGCGGAGCACGGCCTATTGCTTGTCTCGATTCTTTGCATTTTGGTCCTCGGGAAGATGAGCGTTCTTTGTATGTGTTTCGTGGAGTAGTGGAGGGAGTAGCTTTTTACGGTAATTGTGTGGGAGTACCCACAGTTGCTGGAGAGCTGTATTTTTACCCTGCTTTTCGGGGAAATTGCCTGATAAACGTGATGTGTCTGGGTATTGCTCCCCGGGAGAAGTTAACTCAGGCTAAAGCGCAAGGAGAGGGAAATTATATTGTTTATGTGGGTAATAAAACCGGAAGAGATGGAATAGGAGGATGTAGCATCTTAGCTTCTCAAGAATTTGGAGCAGAAGAAAGAAGACCCAGTGTGCAGATTGGTGATCCCCTGGCGGAAAAATGCCTGATCGAGGCTACCTTAGAAGCTTTAGATACCGGACATATAGTAGGAATTAAAGACATGGGAGCAGCAGGACTTACCTGTTCCACGAGTGAAATGGCTGCTAGTGGAGGAAGTGGGGTAGAAATTGATTTAGATTTAGTCCCTCTTCGAGAAGAAGGGATGGAACCCTGGGAGATAATGATGTCTGAATCTCAAGAGCGGATGCTTCTGTGTGTCAGGAGAGGATATGAAGAGGAAATTATTCAGATTTTCCGAAAATGGGGGTTAGAGGGAGAAGTAATAGGGGAAGTTAAGGATACAGGAAGGGTAACGATAAAGTGGCGAGGAGAAGTAGTTGCTGATATCCCAGCTCTGGAGTTAACCAGACCCCCCGTTTATACTCCTCCTCAGGAGAGGCCTCTTTATCTGGACGAGGTTAACAATTTTTCTCTGGAGGATGTTTCACCTCCTCTCAACTACGAAGAAGTTTTATTGCGCATGGTTTCTTCAGAAAATCTTTCTTCTCGCCGTCCCATTTTTGAACAATACGACCATATGGCAGGAATTAATACCGTTCTTCTTCCTGGATCAGGAACTGTAGTGTTGAGAGTGAAAGGCAAGAAGTGGGGAATAGCCGTTACCAGTGATTGCAATCCCCTTTATTGTTATCTTTCTCCTCGAGAGGGAGCTAAAATGGCAGTGGCTGAAGCAGCCCGGAATTTGAGTGCTTGTGGAGCAAGGCCTGCTGGAGTTACTGATTGCCTGAATTTTGGTAGTCCTGAAAAACCTGACCGTTATTGGCAGTTTGTAGAAGCTGTTGAGGGCTTGAGTGAAGCCTGTCGTTTCTTTGGTATTCCGGTAGTGAGCGGAAATGTATCCTTTTATAACGAAAATCCTGAAGGAGCGATTTTCCCTACCCCCACTATAGGAATGGTGGGGATAATAGAAGAAGTGGAAAAGGTGGTAAGTGCTGGGTTCGGGGAAGATGATTTAATTTTAGTTCTTTTAGGTGAAACAAAAGAAGAACTGGGAGGGAGTGAATATCTGAGGATTATTCATAATCGAGAAGAAGGGCCGCCTCCCCGGGTAGATTTAGAAGGCGAAAAAAACCTGCAAAAACTTCTTATAACTTTGGCAGAAGAAGAAATTGTCTCCTCAGCTATTGATTTGAGTGAAGGAGGGCTGGCTCTGGCTCTTGTAGAATCTTCTGTAACGGAAGAAAATCCTCGGGGAGTAATTGTGGATCTGGAATGCCTGGGGGATATGAGAGAAGATGTTTTGCTTTTTGGAGAAAGCGGAGGAAGAGCGCTCGTGAGTGTGAAGGGAGAATTATTAAATTCCCTACAGCGCCTGGCTCAAGAACAAAATGTTCCTTGCCAGGTTATAGGGAAAACCGGAGGGGAGAAATTAGTCATCAAAAAAGGAGGGAAATCACTTATTTCCCTATCAGTAGAAGAATTGAAAAATCGCTGGGAAGGTGGTTTGGGAGAATAAAATAAAGTGGATGAAAAAGAAAAATGCGGGGTATTTGGGGTATACGGTCTGAAGAATGCTTCTGAGTTAACTTATCTGGGTCTTTTTTCTCTCCAGCATCGAGGACAGGAAAGTGCTGGTATAGTAGCATCAGATGGAAAAATGGTACGGGAGAAAAAAGGAATGGGTTTGGTTTCTGAAGTTTTCACTTCTCGAGACCTTAAAAATCTTCCTGGCCATATTGCCTTAGGACACGTTCGTTATTCTACTGCCGGTTCCTCTTCTCCTCGTAATATTCAGCCTTTCATTGGCGAGAGTCGCTTTGGTCATTTAGCTATTGCTCACAATGGTAACTTAACCAATGCTCTGGCTCTCTGGAAAAAACTTAGTGAAAGAGGGGCAGTATTTCAATCTTCCACAGATACCGAGCTCATTCTCCACCTCATAGCTCAAAGTTCTTTTGATGGCTTTGAAGATTCTCTAAAAGATGCTCTGTGGCAAATACAGGGTGCTTTTTCTCTGGGAATCCTTTCTCATCATCAATTGATTGCCGTGCGAGACCCCTGGGGTTTTCGCCCCCTTGCTCTGGGGAAATTAGGTGATGGCTACATAATAAGCTCGGAGAGCTGTGCCTTCAATGTATTGGGGGCAGAATTTGTGCGAGAAGTGGAGCCCGGAGAGATGATTATAATTGATGAGAAAGGGCTGCGTTCCTTTTTCTATGCTTATTCTCCTCGTAAAGCTTTTTGCATTTTTGAATTGATTTACTTTGCTCGTCCTGATAGTGTGGTGTTTGCCAACCAGGTTTATCAGGCTCGCAAAAATATGGGTAGAGTGTTAGCTGAAGAAGAAGATTACTCGGCGGATATGGTGGTTCCTATTCCCGATTCGGGGATTTTTGCCGCTCTGGGTTTCTCTGAGGCATCTGGTATACCTTTAGAATTTGCTATGGTGCGTAACCCTTATGTAGGAAGAACTTTTATAAGACCGGGGCAGGAAGCGCGAGAGCTGGCGGTAAAGATAAAACTCGATCCTATTAAGGAGCTTATTCGAGGTAAAAGGATAATTGTTATTGAAGATTCTATAGTGCGAGGAAGTACTTCTCGCCAGAGAATAGCTACCTTGAAAGAAGCCGGAGCGCGGGAGGTACATATGCGGGTGAGCTCTCCTCCTCATATCTTTCCTTGTCATTATGGTATCGATTTTCCCACCCGGG
The DNA here is from genome assembly GCF_012728195.1 of Candidatus Sordicultor fermentans. NCBI lineage: Bacteria > Pseudomonadati > Atribacterota > Atribacteria > Atribacterales > Candidatus Caldatribacteriaceae > Candidatus Sordicultor > Candidatus Sordicultor fermentans. The sequence goes on along the minus strand of NZ_JAAYFP010000222.1, from coordinate 92 downwards.
GAGAACTGATAGCCAGTAGTAAATCTGCAGAAGAGATAGAAAAATATTTAGGGCTGGATAGTTTGAAGTATATAACTATCGATGGTTTAAAG
>NZ_JAAYFP010000030.1:0-1592 GCF_012728195.1 Candidatus Sordicultor fermentans | reverse complement strand
GAACATGGATGTTCGCCAAATTATATAACGAAATTGAGAAAAAGGAAGAATGGCTCTATGCTTCCAAGCTGGGAGCAGATTTCATCAAAAAGTACGCTTTTGATGAAAATGGAAGAGCATATTTTCGCACTACCCGGGATGGAAAACCAATCAACAAGCCCTGGAGTATTTTTTCGGAAACCTTTATTGTGATCGGCCTGGCTCACTATGCCAAAGCCTCGGGTGATGAGGAAGCTTTAGATTTAGCGCTAAAAACCTATTGGAAAGTTATTGACCTTCTTCAGAAACCTGAATTGCTGGCTGAAAGTGTGTGCACAGAAAACTATTCAGTCAAAACTCATGCCATCCCCATGATTATGGTTTCCACCACCCAACAACTTAGAGAAGTGGTGTCTGACGAGCGATTCGAGGGGATTATCAATCAGCATTTAGATGAGATCCTCTGGGTTCATGCCAAAGATGAGATAGGAGCGCTGTTAGAAAATGTTCGCAGCGATGGATCGATGCTAAGCGGTCCGGAGGGAAGATGTATAAATCCTGGCCATGCCATTGAGTCTGCCTGGTTTTGCTTAGAAGAAGGAAAAAGGAGAGAAGATAAAAAGATTATAAAAAGAGCCCTGGAGATTCTTGACTGGTCTCTCCGCTGGGGATGGGACGATAAATTCGGAGGGCTTTTTTACTTCGTCGATGTTGCAGGAAGACCACCAGAACAACTAGAATGGGATATGAAACTCTGGTGGCCTCATACCGAAGCACTTTATGCTCTTTTACTTGCTTATTCTCTTACTCAAGATAAAAAATATTGGGATTGGTATACCAAAATCCATGATTGGACCTTCAAGCATTTCCCCGATCCCCAATATGGAGAATGGTTTGGCTACCTCCATCGAGATGGATCAGTTTCTCTTTCCCTCAAAGGAAACCTGTGGAAGGGCCCCTTTCATTTACCCCGAGCTCTTTTGTATTCCTATCTCCTTTTAAAGGAGCAGTAAATGTATTGTAGATTCTGGAATTTAATTGATCAGAGCAGTTGTCGCATTTTATGAATTAGGTAGAAGCCGATGAATTTCTATCTCAAGCAATAGTTATCCCCGCCCATCAAGGCGGGGATAACTCGCTAGGTCGAGCTCTTTTGTTCCCTTGGTTTATATTGACTTGAAAAGAAACACAGAAATGTCTTTTTCAAAAAACCTCATGCAATCCCACAGAAAGTCTCAAGTAAATAATCACTTGGGAGAAGCATCAGAGATAAAGTGAGTCGCTATTTTTAATTTTTCCCTCGTTTTTTGTACCAGGAACAGTGTATATTCCGGCTTATCCGGACAGCTAAATCGGAAGCATCCGGACACTCTGTCGATAGATTTGATTCTAATGTGTCATTCTTTTCAAAATCCTTAGGTTTTTCCGCCATCGCTTCCCGCATGGATTTTTGGGAATCAAGAGTGCTTTGAATTCCTACTTTATCCAGTTTCTCAGTAAACTCGCAACTCGTAAATTGAGAACCTTGATCACTGTTGAATATCTCTGGCTGAGAAATAAGAAATGCCTTATCCAGGGCTCGAAGACAGAAATCTGCATCTAGGGTATTAGAT
>NZ_JAAYFP010000221.1:0-5136 GCF_012728195.1 Candidatus Sordicultor fermentans | reverse complement strand
CATTGGTATCGGAGCAGACGGTTTATTATACCCTCTTTCTCCCCAGGCTGTAAACTTGCTTGGTTTGGAGGAACAGGATATTTACCAGATTATTTCTCAGCTCTCAGATCTCCTGGTGGATCAGGATAGTTTTTAGTTCTCTCCAATTTTTCTTAAAAATGAAGGAAGCATAAACCAGGAAAGGTCAGACTGATGCTGCTGACTGACTCCGGGGTGCGGCTTTGAAGAGCTTCCTATATGACTCTTAAATGCTTTGTAAATTGGTCCTTTTCATAGCATGCCTGTGGCTCAAAGATATGTTATATTATATTTTCCTCTCCATGGAAAGAGGAGCTACCATTACTGGTATCTCCCCGGAAAATAAAAGAGTTAGCCAAAGAGCTTAAGAGTATCTCAAAGAGAGACTCTTTTTTTCAATGATACAGTGATGTTTGAAAGCGCTCTGGAGCTCAGGGAAGTGTTGATTCTGGAGTGAGATAGAAAAGCAGAATTCATTCTCCAATAATTTTTACCAGAACTCGTTTTCTTCTTTTTCCATCAAACTCACCGTAAAATATCTGCTCCCAGGGACCTAAATCCAAGCGACCATCAGTAATAGCTACAACTACCTCTCTCCCCATAATAGTCCTTTTGAGGTGAGCATCGGCATTATCTTCTCCCACGTTGTGTTCATATTGGTCATAAGGCTTCTCAGGAGCCAGTTTTTCCAGCCACCGCTCAAAATCACGGTGGAGCCCACTTTCATCGTCGTTTATGAAAACACTTGCTGTTATGTGCATGGCATTGCAGAGTAGCAGCCCTTCTTGAATCCCGCTTTCCTGAAGGCATTCTTCAACTAAGGGAGTGATATTAATAAATTCTCTTCTTTTTTCGGTTTGGAACCACAACTCTTTGCGATAACTGCGCATTTCTTCACCTCTCTCGTTATTCTTTAATCTTAAGTACCTTGAAAATTATAATTGAAAATTGATTTTGAGCAAAGCGCAAACATTTTTACCGAATGAAAATATAAAAAACGGAGTCTCGTTAACCCTTGACGCTTCTAAGCAAAAAATATATACTGTAATTGATGGTAATTACCATAAAATATGTTAACCTAATAGGGGGGTGAGAAAATTTAAAAGGATAGATACTCAATAGGAGAGTGATAAAAAGGAGGTTGTGTGATAAGGGTGGAATCTTTAGTGTTTAACTATGAAGTACTTTGAAAAAAGGAGGTATAAATTATGCGAAAGAGATTAATTCCGCTTATTCTGGCGTTTGTCCTTCTGGGAGTAACCTTTGCTTACGCAGCTGATGTTGAGCCTTTTGACATTGCCTTTATCGTAAAGGCTACTGATTCTGACTTCTGGCAATATACTATAGTGGGAGCGAAAAATGCAGAATATGATCTAAAAGGTCTTATAAATATAACCGTTTATGGACCACCATCTGAAGCTGATATTGATGAGCAAGTGGCTATTGTGGAGAATGTGGTCAACACCAAGCCCGATGCCATTGTTATTGCATCTACCAGTTCAGATGCCACTTCATTGGTTCTCAATAATGCTTATGAGCAAGGGATAAAAATCATTCTCATCGATAATTTTGTCCACGACACGGGCTACCACTCTTTTCTGGCCACTAACAATAAAGTCGGTGGAGCTTTAGCTGCCGATAAACTGGTTGAGGCTATTCAGGCGGCCGGTAAGCCTTTAGAGGGCAAAATTGCTGTAATAAGCGCAATGGCCGGGGTTCAGGTTCTCATTGACCGGACCGAAGGGTTTCTTGAGCGACTAGAAGAAATTGCACCAGGCCTTGAAGTTCTTCCCGTAAGATACGCAGACAATGATATTGCGGTTGCAGCTAATATTGCCGAAGATATTTTGACTGCTAACCCTGATTTATTAGGTTTCTTTGCCAATAACAATCATACTGGTGATGGTGTTGCCCGGGTTATCGAAGAGCGCGGTTTACAGGACCAGATAGTAGCTGTAGCGTATGATTCTGACCCTCAAGAAATTGATGCTCTCCGAAGCGGAGCTCTAAAAGCTCTGATTGTCCAGGATCCTCATGGAATGGGTTATAAGGGCGTTATGTTCGCCTTTATGTCTATCAATGGCGAACCTCTTCCGGAATACTTTGATACGGGAGTTTACGTAATTACCCAGGAAAACCTCGATGAATCAATGTGGATTCTCGATCCTTTCTCCAGGAAAAAATACTGATACTGATTATTTTTTAGGGGGGTGGCAGATGCCGCCCCCCTTTTAAAATTGGTAATCTAAAGGAGAGGTTTTATGTCCAGCAAAAAAGAGGTTTTAAAACTGGAAAACATCTGCAAATCTTTTCCTGCAGTTAAAGCCCTAGATCAAGTAAGCATGTCAGTCTCGGCGGGAGAGGTAAGAGGATTGGTAGGTGAAAATGGAGCAGGGAAATCGACTCTTATAAAAATTGTTACTGGTGCTTACGATAAGGATTCGGGGAAAATCATATTTGAGGATAACGAAATTGTAAGAAACTCTCCCATCGTTTCCAAAAAGCTGGGGATTTATGCTGTCTATCAAGATGTAATGATTGCTCCAGATTTGAGCGTAGCAGAGAATTTCTTTATGGGTAATCAACCTAAAAAGGGATTGATCATTGACTGGGGAAAGATGTATGAAGAGTCAGAAGAGTTCCTCCGCGATATGGAATTGGAAATTGATGTAAAAAGGAATATAAGGGAGTTGAGCGTGGCAGAGGGCAGGATGGTTACCATTGCCAAGTGCCTCTGGCAGGAACCAAAATTAGTTATTTTTGATGAGCCCACTGCAGTTTTAACTCAAAATGAAACTCAGATTTTATTTCGAATTATTAGAGACCTCAAAAAAAGAGGCGTAGCCGTAATTTATATATCGCACAACTTAGAAGAAGTTTTTGACGTTTGTGATACAGTGACCGTACTTAAAGATGGGAAATTAGTAGGCACTTACACCGTTTCGGAGCTGGAAAGCGTGGATAAATTGATTCCTTTAATGGTGGGAAGGTCCATCGAAGAAATGTACTACAAAAAGGAAGTAGAAATCGGTCCAGAGCTCTTACGGGTTGAGAATCTTTCGGGAAAGAGATTTCGGAATATTGAGATTAATGTTAGAGCAGGGGAAATTTTAGGTGTATTTGGTCTCGTGGGGTCTGGAAGAACCGAGATTGCCAGAGCCATCTATGGTGCTGACCGTTTTGATGAAGGAAAAATTGTAGTTAACGGGCAGGAAATTTTGGTGAAGAGGCCGAAAGATTCACTGAATAGCGGACTTGGTTATCTTCCAGAGGATAGAAAAAATCAGGGAATATTTTCCCAGCAGGATGTGGAATTCAATATAAATGTCATTAATTTAGACAAAGTAATGAGGGCGGGGATAATAGATTATAGCAAAGCTTATCAGCAAGCCCAGGATTACGTTGATAAACTTTCCATAAAAGTAGGGAGCGTGCGCCAGAAGCTTTCGGAGTTGAGTGGAGGAAACCAACAAAAGGTAGTAATCGCTCGATGGCTGTGTAAAAACCCCGACATTCTCATATTTGATGAGCCCACTACTGGTATTGATGTGGGCACGAAAGCGGAGATTTATAAACTTTTTGGTGAAATACTTGATCAGGGAAAGGGGATTATATTAATTTCATCGTATCTACCGGAATTGATTGGTTTATCGGATAGAATCATCGTGATTTCTAATGGTGAAATTGCCGGTGAAGTGGAAAAAGAGGATTTTTCTGAAGAATACCTCTTAAAGCTGGCGATGAAAAACATACTTAACAGAGAAAAAGTCCAGGAGGCAGTCTGATATGGCAGAAAAAGGTGGGCGCAGAGCCTTTGCTGAGCGGAACCTTTTGGTAATAATAATTTTGATGGCAATATTTTTGTCCATAGCGACAAAGGGCAACTTTTATTCCTGGGAGAATATATCTAATTTACTTCGCCAGTCTTCTATTAATGGAGTGGTGGCTATAGGTATGACTTTGATAATCATAACCGGAGGGATTGACCTTTCTGTGGGTTCGATTGTCGGCTTATCGGGGATGACCTATGCCATTCTGACCTCTAATAGGGGCGAAATCCAGATGTCTTCAGGCCTTGCCATTCTCATATCTCTGGGGATTGCAGCGCTGATAGGGCTTGCTAATGGAGTAGCGGTGCACGATGGCAAAGTCCCTCCTTTTATTGCTACTTTAGGAATGATGACTCTGGTTAGGGGGCTGGTTATGTATGTATCTAGTGGGAGGATGATTACCGGTATTCCGATGGGGTTCAGGCAGTTCTCGGTGGCCACCTTTCTCAACATTCCAGCTCTGGCCTGGATCTGGATAATACTTGCTCTTTTTATGGCTTTTGTATTGAAATACACCATGTTTGGAAGAAACCTCTATGCCATAGGAAGTAACAAAGAAGCGGCCAGGCTATCGGGAATAAATATAAGGCTTAATATGTATAGTTTTTACACCGTTGCTGCTCTCTTTAGTGGCATAGCTGGTTTGATGTTGGCTACCAGAATGGCAGCTGGAGTTCCCACCGGGGGGCAGGGATATGAACTTGACGCAATTGCCTCAGTGGTTATTGGGGGAGCGAGCCTCAGCGGTGGTGTGGGAACAGTTTTTGGGACAGCTCTCGGTGCTTTGATAATTCAAACCATGAGGAATGGCGGTAATTTGCTGGGAGTAGACCCTTTTATTATGCAAATTATAATAGGTGCGCTTATCATTCTCGCGGTTTTCTTTGACCAGTATCTAAAAGGTAGAAGAGAAGAATAACTTCTTACAGGCGTTTTTTATAAGGGGATTGCTCAACTGTTAATCTTTTATAATAATAGAGGAGCAATCCCCTTATAGTCTGATTTGTCTCATTCTAACTCTCTCCAGAGAAAGAATATGTGAGGCTTTCTCCGGAAGGAGAGCAAAAGAAGATAGCGTCTTCCCTCAAGGAGAGAAAATGAAAAAGAGCCGAAGAGCTCTCTTATCCGTCATTCTCGAAATTTAGCGAGGCATCCACATCACCCGTCATTCCCGAAATCTTTAATCGGGAATCCACGTTTTTGCTTTTTCCCTTTTGTCCTTCTATTGGGAACGATAGGGCGTGTCCCCTCCCATTGTTTGGATTCCTGATAGAACCACTCAGGAATG
>NZ_JAAYFP010000220.1:0-5797 GCF_012728195.1 Candidatus Sordicultor fermentans | reverse complement strand
TTTTTTAAATTCATCTATATTACCACTTTCATAAGCAGACTTGATTTTTGCCAAATCATCATCAATAGATGCAAAAGCAATGGTGGTGATAAATAACACAAAAACTATAGTTAAACACAAAATAGCTGAGCGCTTCATAAATACACACCTCCTATTTTATTAGACTATATTCTAAATACTCTTCTTTCAGCCTCTCACTCATTAAGCACCAAGCGAAATAATCTGCTTCCCTTTCCTCTCGGTTGAACATAGTATGCCAATCAGCAAAAACAGGTTTGAGGCGGTTATCATCGTGTAGAACATAGTGACCTATTTCGTGTAAGATACTTTTCACCCGCAGTACTTCAGGAAGTTCTTTATTTATCCCTACAATTACTTTGTCATTGGCTTGAAGCAAAAGTCCCTTAAGAGAACAGAAATTTAAGTAATAAATAGTAATACCAAATTCACCAGCAAGAAGTATTGCTTCGTTTTCATTTCGCACTTTACTGAATTGGTTGGCTTTAGCCTCAACCAAAGAACTTAGATATGAACCAAGATAAAGTGGGAATTGAAGCAATTTATTTTTTTCCCTCCTTTCCCTCCTTCTCTTTCTCAATTATGAAACGCATAAATTTTATTACGTCTCGCATAGCGTCTTCGTCCAATTGACTAGCGGCGTCAACAAATTGGTCAAAAAGAACACGGTCAAAAGATTTAGCCAATTCTCGTAGTTCTGCTTCCAGTTCGTCTCTTTCAGTGGGTTCATTAGAAGAACTAATGTCAATAGATATGCCCTTCATAGCTAAAAGTTCGCTCTCTGGAGTATTGAACAATTTAGTGAGTTTCTTGATATGTTTAATGCTAGGGTTGCTATCTCCCTTAGGGTATCTATATACAGCAACTTCAATACCCAAGAGCTTCAGCAAGTCTTCCCTTAACTTTTTGCCTTAATCCCATTCGTTGAGTTTCATAACCCAATTATAAACTAAAACAAAATATTTTCCAAAAAGTGCTAGGGATTTTAGAAAAGAAGTATTTTAAATAAAGAGAAAGGGAGACGGAGGATAAAGTGAGAGAGTTAGAAAAAGAGGTAAAGAAAAATTTTATTTCCCAAGGTCTTGTAAGGCTCAGGAGTACCGTAGAAATTTTGTAGCAATCCAATTAAAATTGATAAAATTACAAAACGGAGAACCCAGGTTTAAGCGCTTTAGAAGCGCTTAGAGGTATAGCAAAACACCCATGCTTAAGTCTTGCAATCGGGGTCTTAGGTTTTTAAGTCCTCCTTCGCCGACCAGATTTTTACAGTTTTCGATATAGATTAAAACCCTCGGCTAAGTCGTCAGGATCGACTATGAAATCGAGGATAGCCGGCTTACCCGATTCGTTTGCTTTTAGTGCTCGCTCCAGTGCACCACGGATATCTTCTGGCTTTTCTATGCGTTCACCATAACAGCTGTAGGCATGAGCCATCTGAACGAAATCTGGCTGAACAGTGAAGTCTGTTGCAATATAGCGGCCACCCAGCTCTTTTTGCCCTACCTTGGGCCACCCCAGGCTAAAATTGTTCAATATCACCCAGGTGACCGGTGCATCATATTGAACTGCTGTGGGAACATCCTGATTATACATTTGAAATGCACCATCGCCGGTGACACATACTACCTTTTTATCGGGGTGGGCAAGTTTTACTCCTACAGCACCCATAACACCTGCGCCCATACAGGTTTGCTCTCCAGGGGCAATGTCTCCATCTCGATCTAACACCCGATAATAAGGGCTGTAGTATGACCAGAGGTCCTGACTCCCGTTTTCATGAACCATAATCGTGTTGCGTCCGAAGACCTGGTTGATTTCATAAACCACCCGTTTGCTCTTTATGGGTATATCGTTACACTTTCTGCATTCCTCTTCTACCTGGGCCTCATAAGCCCTTTTTTCCTCAGAATATTTTTCCCGGCGCTCTTCCCATTTTGGAGTGGCAAGGTCTCTTATACCTTCTAAGATTGAAGCCAACACTATTTTGGCATCTCCCCATATGGGGATATCAGGAAGCCAATTACGACCAATCTCAAAGGACTCGATATCAATTTGGATGAACTTTGCCCCTTCAGGAAAAAGCTTCCAGGCACCAGTCTGGAACTCTTCATTGCGAGAACCCACGGTGATCAGCAAATCTGCTTCAGCAAATGTCTTAATCCCCAGACTGTTTCTGTATATCCCGACTCCTCCAAAGTGAAGAGGATGGTCTTCTTCTATACTGCCTCGTCCTGAAGGAGTAGTCATTATAGGCATGCCCAGTAAATCTGCTAATTCCCTCAGCTCATCGTGAGCTCGAGACCTTCGTGCGCCTCCACCGGCAACAATTACTGGCCGTTCGCTGCGGGAAATAAGTTCGATGGCTTTTTTAATCTGGTTGTAATCTCCCGCTGTCTTGAGATGCCGCACGGCAGGTATATAATCGGGGATATCAGCTCGATTTCTGCCAACTTCGGGAGGTATTTCTATGTATACAGGGCCAGGCTGTCCATTTGTCGCCAGGAAAAAAGCTCTGCGAATAGTCCAGGGGATTTTTTCAGCATAAGGAACTCGAACAGCCCACTTGGTAATAGGGGACATAATGCTTATCTGGTCGGTCTCTTGGAAGGCACCCTTGCCGTATATATGTCCATCTACACCCGCTCCAAGCAGTATAACCGGGGCACATGCTGCTAAAGATTCCAGCATAGCAGGTGTTATATTTGCAATGCCCGGTCCTTGACTGGCATAACAAACGGCCGGCTCACCAGTCGAGAGAGCATGAGCCATAGCCATAAATCCTCCTGCTGCTTCGTGTCGTACCTGAATCGCCTTGATGGAAGGCTCGTCATAAAGAGCATCGTACAAATCCTTGGGACTGCTCGGAAGTCCATAAACGAACTGAATACCTTCTAAACACAAAGCTTTTACTACTGCCTGCCATCCAGTTAACAACGCCATTTTCTTCCTCCTTGCAGGTTCTTTTACCTGTATTATAGCTTATATTTCTCCCAGGGGCTTTGCCAGAGCCCGGCAAAATTTGCAAATTCAAATCTGATAGCGTACAATTGAAATTGTTATGTTTTATGATGAGCCCGAAGGCAAAGTTATCAATTTGCATGATTCGAAGATTACCCGCTTTTTTAAGCGTTTAGGGTACTTGGTAATAGTAATTGTAATAGCCATTTATTTCCTGACTGGGATTTATGTTGTAGGTCCTGATGAGGTTGGTATGGTAAGAACTCTGGGGAAATTTTCTCGGCAGGTACCCCCCGGCCTTCATTATCATCTTCCTTATCCTTTTCAAACCGTAGTAAAACCCAAAGTAACCGAACTTAGGAGAATAGAAATTGGTTTTCGCACCCTGTACCCCGGTGCTCCTCCTCACCACCAGCTTTTTCCGGAAGAATCCTTAATGCTCACCGGAGATGAAAATATTGTAGACTGCCAGTATATAGTTCAATATCGAATTTCTGACCCTTATGCTTACCTGTTTCTTATTCGCGATGCAGAAAATGCGGTACGAAATGCGGCCGAAGCTGCTATGCGAGAAGTGGTGGGCAAAAAAGGCATTGATGAGGTGCTCACCGTAGGGCGATCTGACGTTCAACAGGAAGCCAGGTCTTTGACGCAAGAAATTTTAGACTCTTACCAGAGCGGAATTGATGTGGTAGCGGTTCAGCTGCAAGATGTTCAACCCCCGCAGGAAGTGGCCGCCGCTTTCAGAGATGTAGCCAGTGCCCGGGAAGATCGAGCCCGTTTTATTAATCAAGCTCAGGCCTACCGTAATCAGGTTGTTCCTCAGGCGAGAGGAGAGGCGGCTAAAATTCTGGAGGAAGCTCAGGCTTTTCAGGCTACGGTTATTAAAGAAGCTGAGGGAGAAGCTGCTCGTTTCCTCCGAGTTCTCTCGGAATACCAGCTTAACCCCGATATCTCTCGAGAGCGGATTTTCCTGGAAACCATGGAGACCGTATGGCCTCAAGTGAATAAATTTATATTCGACAGCCAGGAAAATAACGAGAGCGTTTTAAAATTTTTACCTTTAGTGACGAGAGAGGCTGAAGATGAGTAGAAAAAGGTTAACTCAGCTTACTATGGTGCTGATAATTATAGCGGTTGTAGTGATTATCCGTCCCTGGTATATCCTGGATGAAACCGAACAGGCAGTTATTCTGCAGTTAGGTAAACCAATAGCTACGATAAAAGAAAGCGGGCTCCACCTCAAGCTACCTTATCCCCTCCAGGTGGTTTACAAATTTGATAAAAGGCTGCTGGAATACGATTCTCCTCCTGAAGAGGTAATTACCGAAGACAAAAAAACTCTGCTAATTGACTACTATGCTCGCTGGAAGATAGTGGATCCCTTGCTTTTTTTGCAAACAGTGGTGAGCGAGGCTAGGGCGATGGTGAGAATTGATGACATTGCCTATTCTGAGCTTCGGACAGAGGTCGGCAAAGTTGAGCTGATGGATATAGTAGCCACAGAGAGAGGGCAAATTATGGAGAGGGTAACCGCTAAAACCAACCTCAAGGCTCAAGATTTTGGGGTGGAAGTGGTAGACGTCAGGATAAAACGGGCTGACCTCCCCTCCCAGAACGAAGAAGCAGTTTTTCAGCGAATGCAAACCGAAAGAGAACAGCAGGCCAAGCAGTACCGTTCAGAAGGTGAAGAAGAGGCAACTAAAGTTCAAGCTGCTGCCGATCGGGAAAAGGCCTTGATTTTAGCTGAAGCAAGAAGAGAAGCTCAAATCATCCGGGGAGAAGGGGAGGCCGAGGCTCTCAAGATTTACGCAGAAGCCTATAACCAGGACCCGGAATTTTTTGCTTTTTTAAGAACTATGGAAATGTATGAAAAATCTTTTACTGAAAAAGACACCCTCATTCTCACTCCTGAATCTGAAATATTAAATTACTTGAAAAGCCCAAGGCAGTCTGCGACGCGAGATTAAAAGCGTAAATTATTAAAAAACTAAACACAACAATGCTGGGAAATACATTCCAGCGTGCCTGCAGCGCTCTTCTTTCTGTCACCGCGAAATTAACTGTAAATTTAAGAGATAAGTTTTCTGCGGAGTTTTAAAAATATTACAAATTTGAGAAAATACTTCATTAAACATGTTTTGATAGACAGGTTGCGCTTTGGAAGTAAAGAGTTAAAATTAGTTGTTTGCGGAGGTGAAGTATGAAAAAATACAGTTTAATATTAGCGTTTTTTCTCAGTATTTTTTTTGGCTTCTCACCAATATCCCACGCTCTCCTTTCCCAATCCGTGAGTCCTGATGAATCTTGGTTAACAATTTATCAGAATATTGACCGGGCCTGGGTGGTTGAAAAAGTCACTTTGTCACTCGAGGAGGGGGAGAATCGCTTTTTCTTAACCGGAGACAATCTTCTTCGCGAAAGACTCTATTTTCATCCTCTCGATCCTTTAACTTCTTTGAAAACCGTTGCTACTACTTCTGCAAATGGATATCAGGTTGAAATTGAGGCTCAAGAAGCCGGTTCCTACTCTTTTCTCCTTTCCTTTTTTATGAGTGGATTTAATTGGAAAGGACAGTATATGGCAATATGGGATGAGAGAAATTCCTTTTTTTACCTTTATCCCTCAGTATTTCTCTCCAATCACAAAAGCATGACCTGGGAGAATGTGCATATAAGCTGGCTGCTTGGAGAGCCGGTATTTTTATTTGAGGAAACGGCAAGGGGGATTGCAGATGAAATGAAGCTGGCTGTGGAAGAAGCCCGGCCTCGAGTGATGAAAAGCGAAAAACCAGTAGCAATGGAAAGAGTGTCAGAATAC
>NZ_JAAYFP010000219.1:0-3359 GCF_012728195.1 Candidatus Sordicultor fermentans | reverse complement strand
GTTCTTTTGCTCCTCAGTAATATATCTTTTAGGATTCCGAGGGGCTTTGCTTTGATCCACAAGACCAGACCGGCCACTTTCTTTCCATCTATTAAGCCATTTCCTAACCGTCTTAGGAGTAGTATGGAAAGCTCGAGCAGCGGGTTTAACACCATTTTCCAGGGCATATTGAACAATTTGCCATCTCAGGCATTGTTTATCCTTAGATATTCTCATTATAGTATAATATTCCCACATGGCATCTGGTTACCGCCTTTCATTATGGTGTTTTGAATGAGAATACCATAATAATACCAGATGCCATGTATCTTTCACTCCTTTCTTCTTTTTTTCGGTTGTTTAAGATTGTCTCTTATGAAATCTAATAATAATCTTTTTTCTCTTTCTCTGAGAACTTTAATACCTACCGGGGGGATACCATCTTCCTTCCGTGTTCCACAAACAGCCTCTTCGATCCATTGACAAACTTTATTTAATATTGTAAAATTTTCTAAAGTTTAGAAAATTTTACAAAGGTGAAAAATGGCTAAACTGAAAGAAATAGCTGAAAAAGCCAACGTTTCGGTTGCCACAGTTTCCCACGTGATAAATGGCACTCGTCCGGTAAGCGATGCTCTCCGTAAAAGGGTTTTAGAAGCTATGGCGGAGCTGGGGGTGGAGGTGCATATTTCTCCCCCTAAAAGAGACTCATCACGCCTCATTGCAATGGTTATAGACGATATCTTCAATCCCTTTTTTACCGAAGTTTTTGCTGCAGCAGAGAGCACTGCTCGCACCATGGGTTATCATCTTCTTCTTCTACCTATAGAAAAAGATTATGATGCTTTTTATCTTCAGGATTTGAAAGATAAGAAAGTTGATGGTTTTATATTGGCTACTCGCCTGAGCTTGTCTCGCCTTAAAGAATTTTTTTCTGCCCAGGTTCCTCTGGTTTTTTTAGGGGGAGTTTTAGATAGCCCTTTTTCTCGTAGTATTCTTTTCCCTGATGAAGAGGGAGCTTATCTTGCTACTCGTCATTTGGTGGATTTAGGCCATTCTCGGATTCTCTGTGTAGGTGGCTCTTCTAAGAGCTCTCTTTTTCATAATCGTTTTCAGGGTTATAAAAGGGCTTTGAAGGAAAAACAAATTCCTGTAGACCCGCAATTAATGGTAGAGATTACCCCTACTTTTGAAGAAGCTCGCCAGCTAGGATTAAAATATCTTTCTTCTGAAAATCAAATAAGCGCTGTCTTTGCTCATAATGACCCGACTGCTTGTGGGATCATGGCTGCTGCTCAAGAACTGGGTATGAAAATTCCGGAGGATTTATCAGTGGTAGGTTTTGATAATACTTTTTTTTCTCGATTAACCTGTCCTCCTTTAACCTCGGTAGAAATTCCTAAAAAGTTAATTGGTAAGCGGTCAGTGGAGTTATTAATCCGTCTAATGCATAACAATGGAGTAGAGTCCTATGTAATTGAAGAGGTGAAGTTGGTAGAGAGGAAGTCTACTGCGTTTTTTTCGGAAAAATAATGGGGGAGGTGTGAAAGTTGGATAAAAAAGCGAAGGTGACGGTAATTGGAGCAGGAAGTGCAGCTTTTGGTCTGTCAACTTTAGTAGGAATACTGCGTCACCCCGATTTGCAAGGAGTGGAACTGTTTTTACATGACATTGATGAAAATGGTTTAGAAAAAATCAGAAAATTGGCAGAGAAAATGAACGAGGCCTGGGGTTCGGGGGTTAAAATTAACAGCTCTGTAGAGAGGGGAAAAGCTCTGGAAGGTGCAGATTTTGTAATTCTCTCCATTGCCATTGACCGGGAAAAATGTTGGAAGTTAGATCGAGATATTGCTCTTCGCTATGGCATTAACCATTATGCTGAAAATGGAGGGCCGGGTGCTTTTGCTCACACAGCTCGCAATTTATCGGCTATTATGCCCATTCTTCAGGATATGGAAAAATATTGTCCTGAGGCCTGGCTTTTGAACTTTACTAACCCGGTTCCCAGGATCTGTACCGCGGCTAACCTGTATTCCAGTATAAAGACCATCGGTATCTGTCACCAGATTAATTTTGGTTATTTTATCCTAGCTGCTCTTTTTGCCGATGAGTTAGATTTGCGCCTCCCTCGAGACTTTAACTTTAGGTGGAATGACCGATCTATGTCTCTTTTTCAAGTTATGAGTAAAAAGGCCAGAGAGAAGTTCATCATCCGGGCTTGGGGACTTAATCATTTTACCTGGATGATAAATGTAACAGAAAAAGGAACAGGGAGGGATCTCTATCCCGAAATTGAAAGAAGAATGGAAACTATTTCTCCCTCTTTCGAGCCTTTGACTCAGGAAGTTTTCCGGGTTTTTGGTCTTTTACCGGTTCCCGGAGATTGTCATCTCTGTGAGTATCTTCCCTACACTCACAATGTGAGTCGCAAAACCTGGGAAAGATATGATATCCAGATGTACGACTTTGAGTGGGCTGAAAAAGGAAGACAAAAGATGTGGGAAAAAATCGAGAGAGTAGTAGAAGGGAAAGAGCCGATGGAAGGATGGAAGGAAGTAGAAACAGAAAGAGGAGAATTCATTATTGCCGGAATATTAAAAAACCTCAATTCTTATGAAGAAGCGGTGAATATCCCTAACCAGGGATATATAGTCAATCTGCCAGATGAGGTAATAGTGGAAGTTCCGGCAATTTTAGGTAGCGAAGGCCTGATAGGATTAGGAGGATGTGAACTTCCTGAACCCATTGCTGAACTGTGCAGGAGACAGGCTCTTATAAATGAATTAGTGGTGAGAGCTATTGTAGAAGAAGACCGAAAATTAGCCCAGGAGGCTTTTGCCATAGACCCCATGATCGATGACCTTGAAGTAGCGAAAAAACTTCTGGATGATTACTTAAAAACTTTTGATTCTTATTTACGTTTTAAGTTATAGGAGGTGATGCGGGGAAATCTGGCTAAAATAGAAAGAGCTGGTAAGGGGAAGTCGTGTGGTAATTGGTGGTAAGGAAACTTTTGAGTATAGCATGATTGATTTTTGAAAAGGAGGAAAAAGATGAGGAAAATAGTGTGGTCGGTGGTGCTGGCTATTTTGCTGGTTGGTGCAGCTGGTGTGAGCTTTGCGCAAGTTTTACCGGAGATTCCCAGAGCCGAGACTCTCATCGTTGATATCTTACATGGACGGATTGGAAACCCAGGAAATTTTAATGTTTGGATTCCAGGATCTCAAGCCGGTCATGGGCTTCAACAAATGTTGATGGATGCTTTATGGTATGTAGATCCCCAGACAGGTGAATGGATTAATGCTTTGGCTGCAGAAGAGCCAGAATATAACGAAGATTTCACTAAAATGACCATAAAAATCAGGGAAGGCATTTACTGG
>NZ_JAAYFP010000029.1:0-5216 GCF_012728195.1 Candidatus Sordicultor fermentans | reverse complement strand
ATAGAAGAAGCAATTAAATTTTATCAGCAACATCCCGAAGAAACTCTAATTGTAGTTACTGCTGACCATGAAACTGGAGGGTTAACTCTGGGGTTTGCCGCAACGGGATATAGTTTATACCCAGAAGTCTTGCAGAACCAGAAGATGTCTTTCTTAGAATTCAGCAAAGTGGTAGAACAATATAGCCAGAACACTCCTCAAGAGAAAGCAAATCTATCGGATTTTTGGCCTCAAATAGAAGAAAACTTTGGTTTACTGGATATTCCTGCTCCAGAAAAAGCCGAGCTGGAAGAGAAAGCTAAAAATGGAGACGCAGAAGCACAGGCCAAGTTGAGACTTACTTTAACTGACTATGAAAGAGAAGAATTAGAAAAAGCTTTGGCAATGAGTGTGCAAGGAGAAGCACCCCAAAGCTATGGTGGCTATGACCCCCTTACTATCACCCTAACTCATATCTTAAACCAAAAAGCTGGTCTGAGCTGGACCACTTTTTCTCATACCGGCGCCCCAGTGGCCATCTTCGCTCAAGGAGTAGGGGCTGAGCTATTTGACGATTACTTCGACAATACTGAAATATTCACCAAATTAGTATCGGTAATGAGTCTAGAAGCAGTATTGGTTCAATAAAATTCTATTTTGCACTACTCAAGGAGGTGAGGCTATAGCCTCACCTCCTCTTGAGAGATGCTGTATCTCTTCGCGAGATTCAAACTTGATTCCTCCCGATTTGAAATAGACTTTTTTAGTCACTCTGAATTCTGGTCCTTCCTGGAAGCTGGTTCTAACTGCCCGAGATTTTGATAAGGACGCCTTGAGTAGAATAAGTTGAAGTTATCCAGCGCTCCATATCTGCTTTCCTCTTTATCTACAAGACTTTGTTTGTATTGACACAGCGGGAAGGGCGTTGTATTATTCTCACAAAAAGGAGGAGCTGGGATGAAAAGGAATTATCTTTTTTGGTTGGGGATATTAGTATTTTCTCTTGCTTTTGCTGGTATAGCAAGTGCTTCTACTCTGGATGAAATTAAAGCTCGGGGAAAAATCATCATCGGCACTGATGCTACTTATCCCCCTATGGAGTTTTACGATGAAAGCGGGGAAATTGTGGGTTTTGATATTGATTTAGGTAAAGCGATTGCTGAGGAATTAGGTGTGGAGGCAGTATTTATAGACACTGCCTGGGATGGTATTTTCCCTGCTCTGGACGCCAAAAAATTTGACATTATAATGTCCGCTACTTCTATCACCGAAGAGAGACTTAAATCCAAAGCAATGAGTGAACCTTATTATATTACCTCCCAGGCTATTGCAGTGAGAAAAGACAATGATTCTATTAAAGGTCCGGAGGATTTAGTAGGTAAGGTGATAGCAGTGCAGATCGGGACTACTGGAGATTTAGCGGTGAGTGAGATAGAAGGGGTAAAGGAGATAAAGAGATTTGACACTACTGACAAAGCTTATATGGAAGTGATGAATGGAAGAGCTGATGCGGTGGTTAATGATTTATCCGAAGTTGCTTACCGGATGAAATTTTTACCGGATATGAAAATCGTGGCTACTTTTAAAGAAGGAGAGGAAAATTACGGAGTTACTTTGCGTAAAGAGGATACCGACCTTCTGGAAGCCATCAATCAAGCTTTGAAAAATATTAAAGAGTCGGGTAAGTATGATCAGATTTATCAAAAGTGGTTTGGGGAAATAAAGTAATTTATAAGAGAGGATTTAATTTTTGCAGTTTGACTTTTTAGCTCTATATGAGGCATTACCAGCACTTTTAGTGGGGGCGCTGGCAACTTTACGAATCACCGCTCTTTCTATAGCTGTGGGTTTGGTAATTGGTTTAGGAGCCGGTCTTGCGCGAGTATGGCCCAATTCTTTTTTGCGGAGTATTTCCAGTGCTTACATCGAGTTAATCAGGGGTACTCCCCTTTTGGTGCAAATCTTTCTAGTTTACTTTGGGCTACCGGCTCTGGGTTTGAATTTAGACCCTTTTGTGGCCGGGGTTTTAGCTATGGGAATCAATAGTGGGGCCTATGTGGGAGAGATTGTTCGAGGAGGCATAGAATCTATCGCTCAGGGTCAGATGGAAGCTGCTCTTTCTTTGGGGATGAGCTGGTGGCAATCTATGTATTACGTTGTATTGCCTCAAGCTCTGTTTCGTATTCTTCCTTCCTTAGGTAATGAATTCATTGCTCTCCTTAAAGATTCCTCTTTAGTTTCTACTATTGCTATTGCTGAGCTAACTCGCACCGGGCAAATAATCATTACCCGTACCTTTAAGTCTTTTGAAATCTGGGTGGGAGTAGCTCTCTTTTATTTTATCATGACCTATGCTATTTCTCGAGCGGTAAGATATTCAGAAAAAAGGATGCGCTACAGTGAGTGATTGGGTCATAAAAGTCTCTAATCTCAATAAATACTTTGGTTCTAACCATGTTTTAAGAGATATCAATTTTCAGGTTAAGTTTGGAGAAGTGGTATCGATAATCGGTGCCTCTGGCTCGGGTAAAAGCACCTTGCTCCGCTGTCTCAACGGTTTAGAGCCCATTCAAAGTGGAGAGATAATAGTGGATGGAGTGAAGATAAACGGAGAGAAAGTAGATTTAAGCCGAATAAGGCAATCTATCGGGATGATTTTTCAGAGTTTTAATCTTTTTCCTCATATGAGTGTTCTGGATAATGTTATTCTTGCTCCTCATAGAGTAAAAAAGATTCCTCGCCGGGAAGCAGAGGAAATAGCTTTAGAGCTTTTAGGTAAAGTGGGTCTGGCAGAAAAGGCTCATTCCTATCCTTATCAGCTTTCCGGGGGACAAAAGCAAAGAGTGGCTATCGCTCGGGCTTTGGCAATGAATCCTAAAGTCATGATGTTTGATGAACCGACTTCGGCTCTGGACCCGGAAACAGTTAATGACGTTTTAGACGTGATGAAAGAGTTAGCCAAAGAGGGGATGACTATGATTGTAGTTACTCATGAAATGGGTTTTGCTCGAGAGGTTTCCCAGCGGGTGATGCACATCGATGAGGGTAGAATATTAGAAGAGGGGACCCCAGAGGAAATTTTTTATCATCCCCGTAATCCTCGTACCCGGGCTTTTTTGAGCAAAGTAATAAATATTTGAAGGTGGGAAAATGGAAGATAGAAAAGTAGTAAAAATCGGCGTCATAGGTTTCGGAACAGTGGGAGTAGGAACGGTTAAAATATTAAAAGAGAGAAAAGAAGAAATAGAAAAAGAGCTGAAAGTTGCTATTCAGATAGCTAAAATTGCCGATAAAGATTGGGAAAGAGAAAGGCCGCTAACAGTGCCTCCAGAAATCAGAACTTATGACTCCTGGGAAGTAGTAAAAGATCCGGAAATTGACAT
The DNA here is from genome assembly GCF_012728195.1 of Candidatus Sordicultor fermentans. Taxonomy (NCBI): domain Bacteria; kingdom Pseudomonadati; phylum Atribacterota; class Atribacteria; order Atribacterales; family Candidatus Caldatribacteriaceae; genus Candidatus Sordicultor; species Candidatus Sordicultor fermentans. The sequence goes on along the minus strand of NZ_JAAYFP010000029.1, from coordinate 1,854 downwards.
AGTGGTAGAGGCAATAGGGGGAGTGTCTCCTACTTTTGAGCTGGTTTCTTGCGCTCTTGAGCAAGGTAAAACAGTGATTACTCCTAACAAAGAACTCATCGCTAAAAAAGGAGGAGAGTTATTAAAAATAGCTGAAAGCTCAAATAGTGAGCTTTTCTTTGAGGGAGCAGTGGGAGGAGGAATACCCATCATTCATTCTCTCAAAGGACAACTGATAGGTGATGATATAGAAGAAGTTATCGGAATAGTAAACGGCACTACTAATTTTGTTCTCACTGAGATGTCTCTCCACAAAACTTCCTATGCTGAGGCGTTAAAAGAAGCACAGAACAGGGGATATGCAGAACCAGTCCCGGTTATGGATGTAGAAGGATTTGATGCTGCCTATAAAATAGCTATTCTTGCCTCTTTAGCTTTTCACAGCAAGGTAGAAGTGGAAAAAGTCTATCGGGAGGGAATCACTCTTTTGATTCCTGAGGATATCGAGTTTGCCAAAGAACTGGGATTTACAGTAAAACTTCTGGCCATCGCTAAAAAGTTAAACGAGGCGATGGAGCTCCGGGTTCACCCGGTGCTTTTACCCTTCGACCATCCTCTATCTCAAGTATATGGAGTAGAAAATGCCATTTATGTTAAATCGAAAACCCGCCGGTTGACTTTTCGAGGTCCAGGGGCAGGAGGAGAAGCCACCGGCAGCGCTATTGTGGGAGACATAATAGAAGCTATACGTAATTGGAAGTGGCAGTGCCGGGGTAGAGTAGGCTGTACTTGCCTGCGGGAGATGGAAGTAAAGCCCATCACGGAATTAATTACTCAATATTGTGTGCGTATTTTAGCATTGGATGTGCCAGGAGTGCTAGGTAAAATTGCTACCCAGTTTGGAGAGGCAGGAGTCAGCCTTTCAGCGGTTAAACAGCCGGGTAGCACCCCGGGTGAGCTTACCAATATTTATTTTCTTACTCATAAAACAAAGGAAGAAAGTTTGCAAAGGTCGTTGGAGCATATTAGAAAACTGGAAGTAGTAAAGGAGGCTTATGCCATCCGGGTGGAAGAAGGAGGTTGAAAGGAGGAAAAACTTTTGGACAAGGAGGAGATTACCACAGTTTTGCGCTGTTTGAGTTGCCAGCGAGAGACTGAGCATCGCCTGATTTATCAGGGAGAGATGGTAAAATCCATAATATGCCAGGAATGCGGGCTGGAGATTAGTTTTGATAAGGACAGGCTTTTAGCCCTTTATGGAGAAGATTTAGTAAAAAGAGTTCTTACCAAGCCTCGCCGGATTACTGAAGAATATAAGGAAGATTTGGTTAAATTCTTCAGCAGCATCCCTTTTCGTATCATTACCAAGCCTTATCGGATATTGAAAGAAATAGACTCTCTCCGGGACGACTGAGAAAATAGAGCTGCAGAAGCGGGTACTTATCTGTTGTTTCCCTTCTGTTTCTCAATGCCGGGGTGGTGTTTCTACGGCATAGTTTTTTGGTTTCAATCTTTTATTTTGTGCCGCAGGCTGCTTTGTTTTTTAAAGGGGATTATAGGGGAATAAAGTCTTCTATTCCTTTGAGTAGTTGATCTAATTCATAACTTTCCTCATCTCTCACTAAGAAAGGAGGAGGAGAGTTATGATAACCATACTGGGCAATAAGCCGGGCATCTACTTTGTCAGTCTTGGCTCTCTTTAAGAGCATTTCTGCATACTTTTTAATTACCAAGGGGTTAACCACACTCACCTGGTAACTTAGGTCCTTAGCGAGGAATAGGGCAATACGCAGGTGATAGACTCCTGTACTTTCCATCACAAATAGTATATGAGAGAAGTCCTCTTCGGGATGTTGCTTTAAGAATTCTTCCATT
>NZ_JAAYFP010000028.1:0-4631 GCF_012728195.1 Candidatus Sordicultor fermentans | reverse complement strand
GTCTTAAATACACCTGAAAAGACAAATAGCTATTATATAAGCTTTTTAATCAAATGTCAATAGCACAAAGGCCTGACTTGAGGCACTTTTGGAAGGTCTCTAAAAAACAACCTCCTGTGGGATATAAATGCAACTCACGAATATAAATAACCCCAAAGGGGATTTACGAATTAACATTCCTATATATTATGCAAAATTTTGTGAAATATTTCAAGTAACCTTGCAGATGAATTTAAAGAAACCAGCTTAAAGAAGACTGGTTCTTTTAATCTCAGGGCTATTGAGGCAAAAAGCTTTATTATTTCAGAAATAGCCAGACAGCTTCTATCTTCAAAAAGCTTCTCTCTTAAAAGAAGATGTTAAGCAGATTATTTGCCCAACCCTTAGAGACCTATAGAAAAATACTGGAAGTTTTTGTCCAAAAAGTGGTGGAAAAGCTTCAAGCTATGGTCTTGAATTATACCAGAATACCAGATGTTTTATCTGCCTCTGTACCTTTAGAAAGAAAGAGCCATTCCCATTTGCTTTGAATTCCCTTTCCCCCGGATAATAGAAAAGGGAAGTAAAAACTTATTTGAAATAAACCTGATTAAAAAAACTTAGAGATATATATTGCCTCCTTCATTTAATAATTATCACTATGAAGGTTTATAAAATTCCTTTTGCAGGAGAAAAAAACATCGTATGCATGAAATGACTTTATTACTTTTTAACTATAGAAAGGGATTTTTCAAACAGCCTCAAAATAACTACAAACGGTCTCATAAAAATTTGACAAAAAATTAAACATTATGTATAATTCAAGTAAATAGTAATGAGAACTATTATTATAATGGAAGAAATGAATAAAATTAAGAAAACTAAACAAAGAGAAGCTATTTTAGAAATTCTAAAAAATACTAAATCTCATCCCACTGCTGATGAAGTTTACCAAAAAGTGCGGCAGAAAATTCCTCGCATTAGTAAGGGCACAGTATATCGTAATTTGAAACTCCTCACCGAAAACAAAGAAGTTATGAAAATTGATACAGGAGGAACAGAAGGTAGATATGATGCCCGAGTGGAAAATCATTACCATTTTCGCTGTGAGAGTTGTGGAAAGGTGTTCGATGTAGATGTGCCAGTAGATACGGAACTGGATAAAAAGGTATCTCAAAAAACCGGGTTTAACATTACTCACCATGTTTTAGAGTTTCGGGGCTTTTGCTCTGATTGTCAGAAAAAAGCAATTATCTCCCCTAGCGGAGATAAAAATAAAGAGGAGGTATAAACGATGGAAGAATTAAGAGAAGAAATTATCAGTTTTCCTCGAGTGGGAGAGATGGCACCCTCTTTTGAAGCTGTTACTACTCATGGAACCTTAAGACTGGAAGATTTCAAAGGGAGCTGGCTGGTGTTATTTTCTCATCCTGCCGACTTCACTCCGGTGTGCACTACCGAGTTTATTGCTTTTAGCCAGGCCTATCCTGAATTTCAAAAAAGAGGAGCAGAGCTCCTGGGACTCAGCGTGGATAGCGTGTCCTCTCACATTGCCTGGGCTCGCAACATTCAGGAGAAAACCGGAGTCAAAGTTCCTTTCCCCATTATTGCCGACCTTAGTAAAGAAGTATCTATCAAATACGGCATGATTCACCCCGGAGAAAGCAAAACTGAAACTATTCGGTGTGTGTTTATCATCGACCCCGACCAGGTTATTCGCGCCATCCTCTATTACCCTCTAACTACTGGTAGAAATATCAGTGAAATATTGAGAATAATCGATGCTTTACAAACCACCGATAAATACGGTGTGGCTACTCCTGCTAACTGGCAACCGGGAGAAAAAGTAATAGTTCCTGCCCCCACCACCGTAGAAGGAGCAGAAGAGCGGTTAAAAGAGGGATATGAATGTGTAGATTGGTATCTATGTAAAAAAAGCGTCTAAGAAAGGAGGGTCTTTATGGCCTGCGTAACGCCAGAAGGAAAACCTACTGAATCGGGAAAGAAAATTCTCAACGCTCTAAAATCTGGAGCAGCGTCTCCTGAAGAAATAGCTAAAACCAGTGGTTTACCTCTATTCCGAGTAAGAAGTGGACTTCGAGACATGGTTCAAGCCGATTTAGTGAAAGAAGAAGAAGGAAAGTATAAACTTACTGAAAAAGGAGAACAATTTATCGAATAAACCGAGACGTCAATTTTACCGGGAGAGGGTGGAAAATAGCCTGCTCTCTCCCGGGAGTTTACTGCAGTTATCAAATAGGTTAAAACTTTAATTTTTTTCACCCTCAAATTCTCCCTATCTCAGGGAATGCTTGTGTCTCTCCAATCTTGTCTGCAAGGAATAGCCAAGGAAAAGTCTTACTTCTAAAAAACAAGGTTTTCAAAGAAAAAACTTGCGACCAGTTAGGAGTCTATCGTGTCATCTCCGCCGGATTCAGAAGCTATCGGTAGAGTAAAGGTAAAAACAGTCCCCTCCTGGAGCTGGCTTTCCACCTTTATTGTACCACCGTGGTTTTCTATAATTTGTTTGGCGATGGCCAGCCCGAGGCCTGTCCCCCCTTTTTCTCGAGAACGAGATTTTTCTACCCGGTAAAATCGCTCAAAGAGATGGGGGATATCTTTTTCGGGGATTCCTTCCCCCTGGTCTTTTATAGAAACAGCTACTTCTTTCTCCTCTTCCCAGACCTTTATTTCTACGGTGCTCTCCGGAGGAGAAAAAAGAAGAGCATTACTCAGTAAATTTATTAACACCTGCTCAATCCGATCCATATTTCCCAGAACTAAAGGGAGCTGAGAAGGAAAATCTTTCTTTATCTGGATTTTTTTATCCTCTATCTGGGGCATTAACTTAAGCAATACCTGGTCTATCATCTGGGGAAGGGATAAAGGATTTACTTCCCATTCTATTTTTTTTGATTCCATGAGAGAAAGGTCTAAAAGGTCATGAATAAGCCGAGAAAGGCGCAGCGTCTCTCGGTGAATAACTTCTAAGTATTTCTTTTTTAGCTCCTCATCACCGATTACCCCATCCATCATTGCTTCTACAAATCCCTGGATGGAGGTAAGAGGGGTGCGCAACTCGTGAGAAACGTTAGCTAAAAAATCACGACGTAGTTCTTCCAGTTGGCGAAGTTCGGTGATATCTTGAAAAACCCCTACCGCTCCATATACTTTCTCCCCCTCTTTTAAGGGTGTTATGTGGACAACGAGATGGTCTCCATTTTCTATTTGAAATTCTTGAGCTTCTTCTTTTCCCTCTTTTAGCGCTCGGGAGAAAATTTCCTGTATCTGGACTTGAGTAAATAATTGGGCAACATGAAGTCCCAAAGGAGCTTCTCCCTCCCACTTCAATTTTTTAAGTAAGGCTGGATTAATAGAAGTGATTTTCTCTTCTTCATCTATAGCTACTACACCTTCTGCCATATGAAGGAGTATGTTTTCGGTTTCCCGTTTTTCCTGATGAAGGTGATTAATGGTTTCTTCTAAAGCGGAGGAAAGGTAATTAAAATCTTGCGCTAATTGTCCCAATTCATCTTCCGTGTGCACTTCTATTCTCCGCTGTAAATTGCCGGAAGCTAAATCTCGAGCTGCTTCGCTTATTTTCTGAAGAGGACGAGTGAGAGAGCGAGAGAAAAAATAGGAGAGAATGAGAGAAAAAACTAAAGAGATGGCACTGGCTATAAGGATGATACGCCTTACCGCAGACACAGTAGCCTGAATATTAACTATAGGAGATAAAAGTAAAAGAACAGAAGAAACTTCTCCATTTTGCAAGACCGGGGAAGCGGCTATCAACATTGCCTGGTCAAAACGGGGGCTGAACCCTCTAAAAACTACAGTTTCTCCTTGAAAAACTTTTTCTAACATTTCTCGGGGAAGCGGCTCTCTACCCATTCTACCCCAGGGGGGGCGAGGTGGCTCGGATAGAGGAAAATTAGGAGAGGATAGTTCCTGTCGGCTGAGAAGCAAAATCTGAGTTCCTTTTCTCAGGCGGGGTAAAATCTCCGGTATTTCTTCCCGAGGAGACTGGGAAATGAATTCGCTGATGGTTTTAGCCTGTTCCGCTATTTCTTTTTCTTGGGAAGCAAGGTAGTGGCGAGAAAAAAATTGGGAACTTAAGATTCCGGAGACCAAAAAGGAAAGGGCCACCACTGCAAGATAAGAAAGGAGAAGTTTAGAAAATAGGGTTTTTTTCATCGTTCGGGCTCAAATTTATAACCGTATCCCCATACCGTTTTTATTGAAGAAGAAATTCCTCCTTCGCTTAATTTTTCTCGAAGACGTTTTATGTGGGTATCTACAGTTCGAGCATCTCCTGCAAAATCATACCCCCACACATATTCTAAAAGCTGTTCCCGAGTGTAAACCCTCTGGGGGTGGTTTACCAGAAACCAGAGTAGTTCGAATTCTTTGGGAGTGAGGTTGATTTCCTTCCCTTTTATTTCCACTCTTTTGGCTTCATAATCAATCCGGAGACCAAGAGCCTCCCACGTTTTTCCTCCCCCCGAAGAGGCATTAAAGCGACGAAGGACAGCCTTAATCCTCGCTACCAACTCCCGAGGGCTGAAAGGTTTAGCCACGTAGTCATCAGCTCCCAGTTCCAACCCCAGCACCTTATCAAATTCTTCCCCTCGGGCGGTGAGCATAATTAT
>NZ_JAAYFP010000027.1:0-40059 GCF_012728195.1 Candidatus Sordicultor fermentans | reverse complement strand
ATGCTACCTGTGGCTGAGGTTACTTTTACCTGGGAAGAAAATGAGTTGAAAATTAACCGAATAGAGACGAGATATAATCTTCCTTATTCTAAATAAACTTATTGATGGAGTGCTGAATTGGAAAACACCAATAAAGATAAAACCAAAGAAATAAATCAAAGGGGTCGTGGGAACATTGCCCTTCTTGGTTTTATGGGTAGTGGAAAAACCACCATCGGACAGCAATTGGCTCAAAAAGTAGGATGGCAGTTTATGGATACCGATGATTTAATTGAAGAAAAGACTTCTCTATCTATCTCTCTAATTTTTGAACGATGGGGGGAAGAGCATTTCCGCTCTTTAGAAAAAGTGGTACTCGAAGAAGTGGCTTCAAAAAAGAATATAATTTTAGCTACAGGAGGAGGACTTCCTGCTCAAGAGGATAACTGGCAGATATTAAGAGAACATTTCTTAACCATTTTTCTGCAAGTTGATTTTTCTATCCTCTATCAGAGAATAAAAGGAGATTCCCGCCGTCCCCTTCTATCTCAGTATTCTACTCCTCAAGAATTAGAAAAGCTTTATCAAAAAAGACTTATCTATTATGAGAGGTCAGATGTTATAATTAATGGAAATAGAAGTGAAGAGGAGATAGTAGAGGAAATACTATACCATGAGAAAATTAGCAGTTTGTGGAGAAAGCGGTAAGCAATACCCGGTTTTTTTAGGCTGGGATTTACTGGAGAGAGATGATTGGTTAGAAGAGATAAAATTCCCTTCTTCTTTCGGGGTGATAGTAACCAACTCCCGGGTGGGATCTCTTTATGAGGAAAGGGTATCTTCTTTTTTCTCCCGGCAAGGATTCACTATTCAGGTAGTCACCATTCCCGATGGAGAAGAATATAAAAATCTTTCCACGGTGGAATTCATTTATAAACAGCTTCTAAATTTAGATTTAGACCGGAAGAGTTTTCTCTTAGCTCTGGGGGGAGGAGTGATTACTGACATTACTGGTTTTGTGGCTTCCACCTTCTTACGGGGAATACCTTATTTTTCTATTCCTACCACTGTTCTTGCTCAAGTAGATAGTTCCATAGGAGGCAAAACCGGGGTAAATTTGCCCCAGGGCAAAAATCTGGTGGGAACTTTTTATCCTCCTGCGGGGGTATTCATTGACCTTTCTTTTCTTCGTACTCTCCCTCCTCGAGAGTATAAGGAAGGTCTTGCAGAAGTAGCCAAAACTTTCTTTTTAGCCGGAGGCGAGATTCTTTCCCTTTTAGAAAAGAGAGAACAAATTCTTTCTCGAGAAGAAGAAATTTTGGAAGAACTAATTTTTCAGTCTCTTTCTTTAAAGAAAAAAATAGTGGAAGAGGATGAAAAAGAAAAGGGGATACGGAGTATTTTAAATTATGGGCACACCATAGGTCATGCCTTAGAGAAAGTAGAAGGCTATGGTAAGCTCCGGCATGGGGAAGCGATCGCTTTAGGAATGATGGGAGAGGCTATCCTGGGAGAGAAATTAAGCATTACTCCTTCTAAGGTAGTAGATAAACAAAGAGAAATATTAGCTAATTTCCATTTACCTACTCAGCTAAAATTTAAGATAGAAAGAGAAGAATTTTTTGCTGCTCTCCGTCAAGACAAAAAGAAGGAAAGAGGAAAAGCCAGGTTAGTTTTTTTGAAAGATTTTGGTCAACCTATCTGGGGAGTAGAGGTAGAAGAGGAAAAAATTGGAGAAGCGCTTTCTTATTTAGAGAGGTGAGGATAGCTTGAATATTCTCTTTATTTGTGGTCCTAATCTTAATCTTTTGGGGGAGAGAGAAAAGGAGATTTACGGAGAAAAAAGTTTTGAGGAGATAAATATCATACTGGAAAAAGAAGCTCAAAAAATGGGAGTGAACCTGGAGATTTTTCAATCTAATCATGAAGGAAATATCATCGATAAAATTCAGGAAAGTAGAGGTAGTGTTGATGGTATAATTATAAATCCAGGGGCTTACACTCATTATAGCTTAGCTATTCGCGACGCTCTAAAGGTAGTTAAAGCTCCTATAATTGAAGTGCATTTATCTAATATATATAGTCGGGAAGAATTTCGTCATCACTCAGTGATTGCTCCGGTATGCTGGGGACAGATAGCGGGTTTAGGATATCAGGGATACATTCTGGCTTTACAAGCTTTTTTGATGAGGGGAAAGAATGAACCATAAAAAAAGAATGGCTCAATTAAAAGAGGATTTAGAGTATCCTTTCTTAGTTACAGAAAGAGAGGATCTTTTTTATCTTCTGGGTTTCCAGGGTTCAACAGGTTTTCTCCTGGTCTTTCCTGATAAGACACCAGTTTTTTTCTGTGATGGCCGATATGCTACCCAGGCCAAAGAAGAAATCAAATTAGAAGTAGAAATCCAAGAATTCAGAGATGAAATTACTAAAAACATAAAAGAGGCAGTATCTGGAAACGGTTATCAAAAACTTCTGGTTGAAGATAGCTTAAAAATAAGGTTTTACGAACTCCTTAAAAACCAGGGCTTAGAGGTTGCTCCTGTTTCTTCCCCCTCTCGACAAATGAGGATGATTAAGGATGAAGAGGAAATCGAGGAAATAAAAAAAGCGGTTAGAATCTCAGAAGAAGCGCTAAAAAAAGTAAGGTCTCTTTTCCGAGAAGGGGTAAAAGAAAAAGATATGGCTTTAGAGTTAGATTACCAGATGCGCCTGCTGGGTGGAGAAGAGACAGCTTTTCCCACCATTGTAGCAGGGGGGAAGAGAAGCGCTCTCCCTCATGCTCGCCCTTCTTCTTATTCCTTTAAAGATAATGATTGGGCAATTGTTGATTGGGGAGCACGGGTCAATGGTTACTGTGCTGATCTTACTCGAGTTATAGTCATAGGGGAAGTTGATTCTCGCTTTTACCAGCTTCTTCGAATAGTAGAGAAAGCCCAGCAACTGGCAGAAACCATTATAAAGGAAGGAGTAAAAGCAAAGGAAGTAGATAAAGTAGTGAGAAGCTTTTTCAAAGAAGAGAAGGTCGAGGAGTATTTTAATCACAGTTTAGGACATGGAGTGGGGATAGAAATTCACGAGGACCCTCGCTTGGGCCCTAAAAGTGAGGATATTTTAAAAAAGGGTATGGTAGTAACAGTAGAACCAGGAATTTATTTTCCTGATTGGGGAGGGATTCGCCTGGAAAATTTAGTAGTGGTGCAAGAAGAGGGAAATAAAATTCTGGATTCTCTTCCCCTATTACTTTGAAAGGAGGACCAAAGTGCCTGAATACATTTCCAGCAATGACTTGAGAGTAGGAACTTGTATAGAAGTAGATGGTAATCTTTATGTAGTCACCTCTTTCCAGCATATCAAACCAGGTAAGGGAGGAGCCATAATTAAGACCAAGCTCAAGGACATTAATACCGGCTTTATAATAGAAAAAACCTTTAGAGCTGGCGAGAAAATAATCAGAGCGATACTGGAAGTTAAAAAAGCTCAATATATGTATGAGGATGCAGCCGGATATCATTTCCTGAACTTAGAAAGCTACGAAGAAATTGTTTTGCCCGAAGAGATGGTGGGGGAAAACCGAGACTTTTTAGTGGAAAACCTGGAGGTGGAAATACTGACTTACCAAGGAAAGTGTATAGGTGTTGAACTGCCTCCCTTTATAGAATTAGAGGTAGTGGAAACTACTCCGGGAATTAGAGGAGATACAGCTTCCGGCGGTTCGAAGCCTGCTACTTTAGAAACTGGTGTAGTAGTTCAAGTTCCTCTTTTTGTTAACGAAGGAGATAAGGTGCGGGTAGATACTCGTACCCGAGAATATTTAGAAAGAGTATAGCTCGAGGTGATCAGTTCTGAAAAGTGCGGAAGTTTCGCTACCTGAAGGACAAGTTCTTTATTCTTTAAAAGCTTTGCAAGCTTTAGTGGATGAGGTAGTTGAGGGTTTTAACGGAGTTGAATCCTGGGAAAAAAACTCAGAAGAGAGCTTACGGATAGAAACAAAGAAGGGGGCTATTTCTCTTCAATTATTTCTCATCCTGAATCTAAAGAAGAGAGTGCCGGAAACAGCCTGGGAGCTTCAGAAGGGATTAAAAGAGATGCTGGAGAAAAAAACTGGTTTGCGAGTGGATCGGATTGATATCTATGTTCAGGGCTTTGCCGTTCATCAAAAAAATAGCACGGTTTTAGCTATGGAGTAAAATGTTGCGAAGGAAAGCGCGAGTAGCTGCTTTACAAATTTTATTTCAGATGGATATGAGAGATAAAAAACTGGAGGAAGTACTTCCTTATTTTAAAGTTCCTAAGGGGTGGGACGAAGATACCCTTTCCTTTTTTTTCCGTTTAGTGCAGGGGGTAGAGACTAAAAAAAAGGAGATTGATGAAATACTTTCTCAGGCTTCAGAAGAGTGGCCTCTTTATCGGATGGCTAACGTAGATCGCAACATCTTACGTTTAGCTGTATTTGAAATACTTTTTCTTCCCGAAGTGCCGGTAAGCGTGGCTATCAATGAGGCGGTGGAATTGGGAAAGAAGTATGGAACAGAGGAGTCAGGAAGATTCATTAATGGAATTTTAGGGCAATTAGTTAGAAGCTTAGAAGAAAGGGGAAACTATCTTCCTAAAAGAGAAAGAACATGAAAATAGAAGATTTTCTCCAAGAAAATGCTCACTTAGTAGACGAATATCTGGAACGTAACTTTGCTCCCCTGAGCGCTACCTCTTCTTTAGTATTTCCTATCCTTTATGGGGCAAAAGGGGGGAAGAAAATTCGTGCTTCTCTTACCCTGGCTACGGGTTTCGGTTATGGAGTAGAAAAAGAACATTTACTACCTGTAGCCGGTGCTATAGAGATGATACATGCTTTTTCTCTGGTGCATGATGACCTTCCTTGTATGGACAATGATGATTACCGTCGAGGGAAACCCAGTATGCATCGAGCTTTTGGAGAGGCCATGGCTGTTTTAACAGGAGATGCTCTTTTGATAGAGGGGTTACGGCTCATAGTGGGAAATGAAGAATTGGCTAAACTTTTCGGTAAAGAAAAAGTACTGGATATGACAAATGTTATCTTAAAAGCTCTGGGCATAGAGGGAATGGTGGGAGGACAGGTATTAGACTTAGAAGGGGAGGGAAGAGAAGTAAGCGAGGAAAAAGTTTGGGAGATATATCGCAAAAAGACCGGTTCCCTTCTTACCGCTTCTATTCTATGCGGAGCAATAGCTGGTTCCGCTCCTTCCCAGGAAAAAGAAATTTTGGAAAACTTTGGCATGCTTTTGGGGGAATGTTTTCAAATTAAAGACGATATATTAGATGTAACTCAAGAAAAAGAGGTTTTAGGTAAAACTCCAGGTAAAGATAAAATACAGGACAAAGCTACTTTAGTGAAAGTTAAAGGGGTGGAAGAGAGCGAAAAAATAATGAAAGATAAATGGGAAGAAGCTATCTGTCTTCTTTCTTCTATTCCTCGGCCTTTCCCCTTCCTTTTGGAAATAGCCAGGTTTGTAATAGAGAGAAAATACTAAGAATGAAAAAAGGAAAAATTCGTCTGGATGAGCTCTTAGTAGAAAGTGGTTTATGTGACAGCAGAGAAAAAGCTCAAAGAATAATCGGAAGTGGAAAGGTAAAAGTAGAAGGTTTAAGCCAACATCTTAAGCCCTCTACTTTGGTAGAAAAGGGCGTTTCTATCCAGATAGAGGAGCCTCCTCGATTTGTTAGTCGAGGAGGAGAAAAATTAGAAAAAGCGATAAATGAATTCGGCATTAATCCTCAAGATTTGGTATTTGCCGATATTGGTGCTTCTACCGGTGGGTTTACCGATTGTCTTATCCAGAGAGGGGCATCAAAAGTTTACGCTATTGATGTGGGGCATGGCCAGTTGCACGAAAAACTTCGCCATCATCCCCAAGTAGTGGTTAAAGAGAAAGTTAATGCTCGTTATCTTGACTTGAGTTTTTTAGGAGAGAGAGTAGATGGTGTTACCATAGATGTCTCTTTCATTTCTCTCCGTCTCATTTTCTCTCCCGCCACTTCCATTCTCAAGGATAATGGCATATTAATTGCTTTGATCAAACCTCAATTTGAAGCTGGCCGTAGAGAGGTTAAGAGAGGATTGATAAAAGATAAAAAAGTGCATGAGCGAGTTTTAGAAGAAATTTTGACTCAAGCTCAAGAAGCGGGACTTTCTTTTCAAGGTTTAACTTTTTCCCCTCTTCGGGGGGCAAAAGGTAACATAGAATTTTTAGGATACTGGAAAAAGGAGAGGTCAGATTTAACAAATGAAGGCTTAAGAAGTATAATAAGTCGAGTGGTGGAAGAAGCTCACCAAAGTAAGAGAAAATAGTAATATGAGTTTTAATCCCTGGGTATGAGGGATAATATTTTCCTTCGCTGCGGCAGTAGTGGTTACTATATCTGTTTCATCAGCTTGGATAATGACACCGAAGAAAAAGAATTATCTCTCTCGAGCTCAGATGGCAGAAAGAGAAGCAGCTTCTCTTTTAGAAAATAGTGGTTTTAAATTAGTAGGGGAGCAACCAGAAAGAGAATTTTTTATTCGGGTAAATGGTAAGAAAATTCCTTGTAAGATACGAGCAGATTATCTTGTGCGTCGAGGAAGAAGAGATATATATATGTGGCTGAAGTAAAAACCGGTGAATATTTGCGTTTTGATCATTCTCGGGTGAGGAGACAGTTGTTAGAGTGTTATCTGGTTTACCACCCTAAAGCGATTATACTGGTGAATGGAGAAAGTAATGAGTTATACCAGGTAGCTTTTCCTTTTAGTAGTGCTTCTACCTGGAGATGAGTGGTAATTTTCAGTAGCTTATTTTTTATTTTGGGTTTAATAATTGGACGATGGATAAAGTTTTAAGTACAGCACATATTTTCATTAAAAAGAAAAATCAGAAAGTGAGAGACAAGGCCCGAGAGCTGGACAATTTTCTCCAGTCTAGAGGGATAAATACCCTTATTGTGGAAGGAGAAACCCACATAGAAGAAAAGCCAGAAGTGGTATTCGTTTTAGGAGGAGATGGTACTTTCCTTTCTGCGAGCTGGCTTTATTCTCCTTTAGAGATTCCTCTTTTAGGTATTGATATGGGAGGATTGGGGTTTTTAGCCGAGGTAAGCGTGGAAAATATGTTTCAAGCAGCAGAAGAGGTGATAAAAGGAAAATTTGAGGTAGAAGAGCGGATGATGGCTCAATGTCGCATTGTCTATGGGGATGGAAGTTCTAATACCGATTTTGCTCTTAATGATGTGGTAATCTATAGAGGACCTTTTGCTCAGATGATCCGTCTTTCCACTTACATTGATGGAGAATTTTTGGCCTCCTTTCCCGCTGATGGATTAATTGTAGCTACCCCTACCGGCTCCAGTGCTTATTCTCTTTCTGCCGGTGGGCCAATACTTCATCCTATTCTCGAACTTTTGGTGGTAACTCCTATTTGCGCTCATACTCTATATGCCCGTTCAATAGTGGTAGCCCCTTCTTCTACTATTGAAATAGTTCTGGAATCAGAAAAGGAGGGAACCATGGTAACCCTGGATGGGCAACGAGGTTATTCTATACAAAAAGGAGAACATGTCACTGTCAATAAATCTCCCTTTTCGGTGCGTTTAATTCATGTGGAACCCAAAAGACCGTTTTATTCTCTATTACGCAGTAAGTTATCCTGGGGAATGGATATTCGAAAGCCAGTGGAGGAATGTTAAAAACTCTAAGAATCGAAAATTTTGTTATCGTCGATTATCAAGAAATAGACTTTGCACCCGGTTTTAATGTGGTTACCGGGGAAACTGGAGCGGGTAAATCTCTTCTGATCAATGCTTTTTCTTTTCTTCTAGGAGCTCGTCCTCGAGAAGAGTGGATAAGAAGAGAAAGTGATTTTGCCCGAGTGGAAGGATGGTTTGACATTTCTTTTTCTCCTTTTTTACAGGAAAGATTAAGAGAGGAAGGATGGAACGAGGAAATAAAGGGGGAGATGGTTCTTTCCCGAGAAGTAAATAGAGAGGGAAGAAGCAAAGCTCGTATCAACGGTAGAAGCGTCACCTTGACTACCTTAAAAGAGGTGGCTTCTCATCTTGTGGATATTTACGGACAAGGGGAAAACAATCGCTTTCTCACTCCCGAGAACAAATTAGCTATTTTAGATTCTTTTTTGGATGAAGAGGGACAACTTGGTCGGGAAAATTACCTGCATCTTAGAGAGGAAAGAAATGAAATAAAAAAGGAAATCCAGAAACTGAAAAGGGGGCAGGAAGTAGAATTAGAAGAAATAAAAGAAATGTTAGAAGAAATGGAAAGAATGGGTTTGACTCCCGAGAAAATTGAAGAAGTAGAAGAACAATTTCAAAGGCTTGTTAACTCTCAGAGGTACCGAGAAGTAGTGGAGGAGGTTATATCTCTTCTTTCTGGAAGTGAAGAAAAAGAAGGATTTTTATCTTCCTTGAGAAGGATAAGAAGGAGTTTAGAAGGGAAAAATGAATTAGCTCTTTTTCCTCCTTCTGTGGAAGAAACCCTTAAAAATGTAGAGTTAGAGTTACAAGAGGTGCTCTATCAAGTAGAAAAAGTCAAGGACTCTTTCGATTTACCCCCTTCAAAAGTGGAAGAATTGGAAAAAGAAATAGCAGAAATCGAAAGGTGGAAGAGGAAATATCATTGTCTAACCACTAAAGATTTAATCCATTTTATTGGGGAAAAAAAAGCAAAGCTTTCTCAACTACATCAGGAGCTGGAGGAATTAGAAGAATGGGAGAGGGAGTTAGAAATTAAAGAGAAAAACTTAATGGAAGCACGGGAGAAGCTTTTCCGTCATCGAGAAAAAGCAGCTAAAATATTCAAAGAAAAATTAGAGAAAGAATTAAAAGAACTTTCCTTTCCCAAAGTGGCTTTGGAGATAGAATTGGAAAAGAAAGAGGAAGACGACGAAGTCTCCTTCCTTATCTCTTTAAATCCAGGGGAACCTCTTTTCCCGGTGGAGCGGGTAGCTTCTGGTGGAGAACTATCCCGAATAATTTTAGCTATAAAATCTCTGACCAGAGAGGTGAGAGAAATTCCCATTTTAGTTTTTGATGAAATTGACCAGGGAGTAGGAGGCCAGACTGCTTTCTGGGTAGGAGATAAACTAAGAAAAATTGCCATCGGGCATCAAGTTATTTCCATCACTCATTTACCTCAAATTGCCTGTTTTGCCCATCATCACCTTAAAGTGGAAAAGCGAGGAGATGAGGAAAGCACCTGGGTGGAAGTTTTCTCTCTTTCCGCAGAAGAAAGAGTTAAAGAATTGGCTCGGATGATGGGAGACGAAGGTCGGGATGATTCAGCTCTTCAATACGCTGAAACTTTGATGAAAAGAGCTCAGAATGCAAATACTTAAAAACAGCAGTTTTTTATCTCAAGAGATGGAAGATAAAGAAATATTTGTTTTGGCCGGTCCTAATGGAGTAGGGAAAACGGAAATAGCTCTGAATCTAACTTCTTTTTTTCGCTCTTTGGGTCTGGATAGTTATCTCTTAGATCTGGATTTTACCAAAGCTGATTTTACTGCTCGAAGTGAACGATTTTTGAGCCAGGTTTCTATTTTACCCGGGGGAAAAGGAAAATACGCTGATACTCCTCTGTGGGATAAAGAAATTCCTGAAGTTCTTTCCCAAATAAATAAAACCCATCGCCTCGTTGTAGACTTAGGGGGAGACCTGAAAGGTATGAAATTGTGGCGGAGTTTGCAATCTTTCTGGAAGAATAAACAAGTTCACTTAACACTGGTGACCAACTTCTGTCGTCCTTTTTCGGAAGAAGAGTTTTACTTTGATTTTATGGAAAGGGCTAACACTACTTTAAATCTTGAGTTTCACTCTGTTATTTCCAATACTCACCTTATAGAATACACTGATGGAGAAATCTTAAAAATGGGGTGGCAAAAGGCTGGAGATTTTTCACAAAAAGAGAATCTACCCATTTTTTTTGTAAGTATCTGGGAAGATCTGATAGAAAATTTATCCTGGAATATTTTTGATAGTGCAGTGGTTGGCATTCAAAGATTTTTGCATCTACCATGGATGAAATAAAGGAGTAGATAGAAATGGCTAAAGCAAAAGTTATTATCAATCGAGAGTTTTGTAAAGGTTGCAGTTTGTGTGTTAATATCTGTCCTAAAAAAGTATTAACTATCGAGAATAATTTTAATTCTAAAGGTTACTATCCGGCTACAATGGTTGATGAAGAGAAGTGTACAGCCTGTGCTTTTTGCGCCCAGGTTTGTCCGGATGTGGCCATATCAATTTATAGGGAGTAAAAAATGGAAAGAATTTTAATGAAAGGTAATGAGGCATTAGCGGAAGCAGCTATTCAAGCTGGTTGCCGATTTTATTTTGGTTATCCCATTACTCCTCAAACCGAGATAAGTGAATATTTGTCCCGGCGTCTTCCGGAGGTGGGAGGGGTTTTCCTTCAAGCGGAAAGCGAGATAGCAGCCATAAACATGGTTTATGGAGCAGCGTCTACCGGGGTGCGGGTAATGACTTCTTCTTCCGGGCCAGGAATTAGTTTGAAACAGGAAGGAATCTCTTACCTGGCTTCTGCAGAACTACCCTGCGTGATAGTAAATATGAGCCGAGGAGGTCCGGGTTTAGGTAACATCCAGCCTGCTCAGAGCGATTATTTTCAAGCTACAAGAGGTGGGGGTCATGGAGATTACCGCACGTTAGTGCTTGCTCCTTCTTCGGTACAAGAACTGGTAAGCTTAACTCATCGGGCATTTTACCTGGCTGATAAATATCGCAACCCGGTAAAAATTCTGGGAGACGGTATGCTGGGACAAATGATGGAGCCAGTAACCTGGGAAGCAGTTGAGCTACCTTCTCTTCCTCCCAAAAATTGGGCAATAAAAGGGAAAAATGAGGGAGAACGAAAGTTTATCCTATGTATGGAATTAGACCCTCGAGAATTAGAAAATTTTAACCGCAAACTGGAAAGGAAATACCAGCAGATGGCAGAAGAAGATAGTGCCTGGGAAATATTTGGAGAAGAAGACAACCCTGACCTGCTCCTTGTAGGTTTTGGGACAGTAGCGCGCATCTTAAAAAGTGTGGTGAGAGAGGGGAAAAAAGAAGGATGGCGTCTTTCCCTCATTCGCCCCATCACTCTTTTTCCCTTTCCTTATAATGAAGTACAGGAAATGGCGCAGAAAGCGGGTAAAGTTCTCGTTGTAGAAATGAATTTGGGCCAGATGGTAGAGGATGTGAAATTGGGAGTGGAAGGGAAAGCCCCAGTGCATTTTTATGGTAGAGTAGGGGGTATGATACCTACAGTGGATGAAATTCTCCAGAAAATTGCTGATATTTTGAGAGGAGAGGGTCGAAAATGAGAACGATCTTTGAGAGACCTAAAACTCTGATTAATAAACCTTTTACCTATTGTCCAGGTTGTCATCATGGCCTGGCTCAGAGACTCATAGCTGAGGTTATAGATGAGCTGGATATTGCAGGAAAAACAATAGGAGTAGGGCCAGTAGGTTGCTCAGTGTATATTTACGAATTCTTTGACCTTGATTTTGTTATGGGGGCTCACGGTCGAGCTCCAGCAGTGGCTACTGGAATAAAAAGGTCTCTTCCTGACCGGATAGTTTTTTCCTATCAAGGAGATGGAGACATAGCCGCTATTGGCACAGCAGAAATAGTGCACTGTGCCAACCGGGGAGAACTTATTACCTCTTTTTTTATAAACAATGCAGTTTTTGGTATGACAGGAGGACAGATGGCTCCCACTACCTTACCCGGACAGAAAACCACCACTTCTCCTTTAGGAAGAAACACAGAAGTGCAGGGATTTCCCTTCAAGTTAGGAGAAATGTTAGCTCGGGCTGAGGGAAGCGCTTACATCGCTCGGGTAGCTCTTACTAACCCTCGGTTAATTGGTCAGGCTAAGCGGTGTATCAAAAAAGCTTTTCTCACTCAAATAGAAAAGAAAGGATTTGCACTGGTGGAAATTCTTTCTCCCTGTCCCACCAATTGGGGTATGACTCCTCCGGAGGCAGTGCAGTGGGTAGAGGAGAAAATGATACCTTATTTTCCCTTAGGAGAAATAAAAGTAAAGGAGGATAGCTCTCATGCATCATGAAATATTAATTGGAGGATTTGGAGGGCAGGGAATCCTCTTTTTGGGAAGAGTGCTGGCTACCGCTGGAATGATAGAAGGATATGAAGTAAGCTGGTTTCCTTCCTATGGTCCGGAAATGCGAGGAGGGACAGCCAGTTGTACGGTAATAATTTCTGAAGAGGAAATAGGAGCTACAGTGACTGACCATCCTGATATTTGTATAGTAATGAACGAACCTTCTTTTAATCGCTTTTCTCCCTTGGTTAAGGAAGGTGGACTTTTAGTAGTTAACTCTTCTTTAATTCGGGAAAATTGCTCTCGTCAAGATATCGATATTTTAGAGGTCCCAGCCAATGAACTGGCAGGAAAAGAGGTGGGAGTTGCTGAAACCACTAACATGGTAATACTGGGAGCACTGATAGCTCGCAAGCCGGTAGTGAGTTTTTCTGCAGCAGAGAAAGCTCTGGAAAAAATTTTAACCGGGAAAAAGGCAAATCTCTTATCGGTCAATTTTAAAGCTTTAGAAGTGGGAAAGAGCTTTGAAAAGAAAGGAGGGGTAGTAAGTGTTAGTAAAAGATCGGATGAATAGGGAGGTAGTGACTGTTCCTCCTTCTACTACTATTATAGAAGCTCAAAAAATCATGAAGGACAAAAATATTCGTCGTTTACCAGTGGTGGAAAAAGAGGAGTTGGTAGGTATTGTTACCTATAATGACCTTTTGGAGGCTTCCCCTTCTAAAGCCACTGCTTTAAGTCGATTTGAGATTACCTATCTTTTAAGCAAAATGAGTGTGGCAGAAATCATGACCAGGAAAGTGGTTTACGTAAAACCTGATACTCCTATTGAAGAAGCAGCTCTAATTATGAATAAAAACCAAATTGGCGGTTTACCGGTAGTAGAAGATGGTCGAGTAGTGGGGATAATTACTGAGTCGGATATTTTTGAAATTTTAGTAGAGACTCTGGGAGTCAGGGAAGGGGGAACTCGCTTGACTTTAGAGCTCCCTCAGAGACCGGGAGTTCTCCATGAAGTTACAGGAGTAATTAGAAAGTACGAAGTTAATATTCTCAGTTTAGCTACTTTTTACCAGCAACAGAAATCAGATTACCGTTATGTGGTTATGCGATTAGCTACCCGGGAACCAGAAAAAATCATTGGAGAGTTAAACCAAAATCCAGACGTCAATGTGTACCACGTATGGGTGACTCCAGAGGAGGAATAATATTGTTTTTTCCTTACTTAGAAAATGAAGATGGCTTTTCTTTACCTCAGGAAATAAGCAAAGAAGTGCTCTTAGAAACCGGAATTTTTAAGGTGGTTAAAAACACTTACCGGGAAAAAATGGAAAGGATTTTTATTGTTCATCCTGGAGCAGTAGCTATAAGTGCCACCACTCAGGATGACAAGCTTCTTTTAATTAAGCAATTTCGTGCTCCAGTTAAGGAGTGGTTATGGGAAATCCCTGCGGGAACTTTAGAAATAGATGAAGAACCACTCTTTTGTGCTCAACGGGAGCTGGAAGAGGAAACTGGTTTTGTCAGTAATAACTGGCAATATCTATTTCCCCTGGTTTTAGCTCCCGGTTACAGCAGTGAGATAATCCATTTCTTTAGGGCAAAAGATGCCTCACCAGTTGTTGAGGCCCGAGCCGGGGATGAAGATGAATTGATTTATTTTCGAGAGGTAAGCAGAAAAGAGGCTCAAGAAATGTTAGACCGACAAGAAATAAAAGATGCTAAGACGAGAATTGGTATTTATGAGTGGATGAAAGAAAAGGAATGAGAGTCCTTATTGCTCTTCTTGATGGGGTGGGGATAGGAGAATTGCCCGATGCTTCCTTTTATGGTGACGAAGGAAGTCATACTCTAAGAAATACTGCTCAAGCAGTAGGAGGACTTTATCTCCCTGCTCTGGAAAAATTAGGTTTAGGATGGATAGATGATATTCCGGGGGTGAAAAAAATAGAAAATCCCCTGGCTTTTACAGGGAAAATGAAAGAGAAATCACCGGGTAAAGATACTACCACTGGTCACTGGGAAATAGCCGGTATAATATTGGAAAAACCCTTTCCGGTGTATCCCCGAGGTTTTCCTCCCTCGGTTATAGAAAAGCTCGAGAGAGCCTGGGGTAGAAAAATACTGGGCAATAAACCTGCTTCAGGAACGGCGATTATTGAAGAATTAGGAGAAGAGCACTTAAAAACTGGTTACCCCATTGTTTATACTTCGGCTGATAGTGTTTTGCAGGTTGCAGCTCACGAGGAAGTTATTCCTCTTTCTGAGCTTTATAAAATGTGTCAAAAGGCAAGAGAAATAATGCAGGGAGAACATGCTGTAGCTCGAGTAATTGCTCGGCCTTTTGTGGGGCGTCCCGGTCAATTTAAAAGAACAGCTAATCGGCGGGATTTCTCTCTTCCTCCTCCTCAAGATACAATACTCGATGTCCTTGCCCGTTATGGTAAGAAAAACATTGGAGTAGGTAAGATCCAGGATATTTTTGCTGGAAGAGGATTAAGTGAGAATATAAAGATAGCTAACAATGAGGAGGGGTTTCGAGTTTTACGAGAATTGCAGAAGAGCAGAAAAGGAGACCTGGTGTGGGTTAATTTTAACGATTTTGACACTATTTTTGGTCATCGCAATAATCCCCGGGGGTTTGCTCAAGCTTTAGAAGACTGGGATAAAGAGTTAAGTTCTTTCCTCTCCTTTTTGCGAGAAGATGAGTTCCTGTTTATAACTGCCGACCACGGATGTGATCCTACTACTCCCAGTACTGACCACTCCCGAGAATATGTTCCCCTGTTAGTTTTTAACCCCTGTTATTCTCAGGGCGTGTCTTTAGGAATAAGAGAAACTTTTGCTGACGTTGCTGCCACTATAGCTCAGATGATGGAGGTGGAGTGGAATGGTCCGGGAACAAGCTTTGCTTTCCAGATATTATCCGGAAAAAACTCTCCTTAAGTTTCAAGAGATCATCTCCTCTTTTTCAAAAAAACCCCGATTGGCTATAATAGCTGGTTCTGGTTGGGGAGAAATAGTGGAGGGAGAGTTAATCAATGAATTTTCCTATTCTTCTTTAGGAATTCCTTTTTTTACCGAGGTAGAAGGACATGCTGGTAAACTCCGTTTATTAAAGAAAAACAATCTTACCTTTCTTCTTTTTAGCGGTCGACTTCATCTCTATCAGGGCTACTCGTTTTTTGAGGCAACTCTTCCCGTTCTTTTTTCTCGCCTGGCTGGAGTAGAAGCTATTGTTTTAACCAATTCAGCAGGAAGCCTTTCTTTTTCTCTCCCTCCCGGTAGCGTGGTTCTTATTGATGACCAAGTGGACCTTACTTTTTATCCCGACCCAATTTTGTTTTCTCCTCCCTTTTTTGACAAAGAAATTCAAGAAATTTTTAAAAAAGTAGGGAAAGAAGAAGGTATTACTCTTAACCAGGGAGTATATGTAGGGGTTTTAGGTCCTTCTTTTGAAACCCCGGCTGAAGTTCGGTTCTTATCCCGCTTTGGTGATATGGTGGGCATGTCTACAGTGAAAGAAGCAAAATTGGCTTCTCTTTTAGGTCTTAGAATAGGGGGAATTTCTTTAGTTACCAACTGGGGAGCAGGTATGAGCAGTTCTTTTCTTCACCACCAGGAAGTTCTACAGACCGCTGCTTCTCTTCAACCTCTTCTCCATAGATTATTTTCTTCTTTTTTAGAAGAATGGGGTAAAAATGCAAATCGTAGTTAGTCACGAAGGAACAGATTTCGATGCCTTAGCTTCCATGTTTGCGGTTACCAAGCTCTTTCCCGGAACCAAGATGGTTATCTGGGGAACAGCTAATCGCAACGTTCGTCATTTCCTCTCTCTCTATGGTAATTTTTTTCCAATTCTCAAAGAAAAAGAAGTGGACTGGGAAAAAGTAAATAAAATATACGTAGTTGATACTACTTATTGGGAGCGCTTGAGTAAAGCAGGAGAACTGATCAGGGATGGTAAAGTAGAAGTAGTCTTTTTTGACCATCATTCTGAAGGAGAAAATTCTGAAGGAGAAAAAAAGGAAGGGGTCGTCATAATTAAAGAATATGGTGCCTGCACTACTATCTTGGTGGAAAAAATAATGGAACAGAAAATAGCTCTTTCTCCACTTGAAGCTACTCTTCTGGCTTTGGGCATTTATGAAGATACTGGTTCTTTTACTTTTTCCACCACTCGAGCTGAAGATTTATCCGCTGCTTCTTTTCTCCTCCGACAGGGTGCTAAAGTGGGCTTTGTGAATCGTTTTACTGGCATTCAACTTACTCCGGAACAGAGGGAAACTCTTAAAAAGATGATTAATTTGCTCCACGTAGAGGAAATAGAAGGAATTCCCGTTCATTTTTGCCGGATGAAATTAACTGAGTATGTAGAAGGTATTTCTTTACTGGTCCATAAATTAATGGACTTAGAAGAGATTGAACTGCTTTTTGTCTTGATGGAGACAGAAAATAAAGTTTATGTCATTGCTCGTAGTCGTTTAGAAGAAGTGGACTTAGCGAAAATCCTGGGAAAGATGGGAGGAGGAGGCCATCATAGTGCCGCTTCTCTTACTGTCAAAGGAAAAAAAATAGAGGAAGTAGAAGAAATGATTCGAGAAGCTCTATCAGCCTCTCTTTCTTTTACCCGGGCAAAGGAAGTTATGTCCTGTCCGGTAAAAGTAATTTCTCCTTCTACTACCATTGGTGAGGCTCTTCTAATTCTCATGCGGTTTGGCTTTTCTGGATTACCGATAGTGGATGAAAATGGAAAATTAGTGGGTATGATTGCTCGACGAGATGTGGAAAAGGCCTTTCGTCATGGTTTACAAAACGCCCCGGTAAAGAGCTTTATGTCTTCCCAGCTTGTTACTGTGGATCCAGAAGATTCCATATTTAAAGTTCGTAATTTGATGGTAGAAAAAGATATTGGAAGAATACCGGTGGTAAGAGGAGATACTCTTTTAGGAATCATAACCCGAAGCGATCTTCTACGAGTTTTGCATCAGCGGGAAAATTCGGTGGTGCAAGAGCTTACTCGTCTTAACCTGGCTGAAAAGCTATATCTCCATTTCTCCCCTCTCGATTTAAAGCTTTTACACTTTATTGGTGATGAATCTAAAAGAGCGGGAGCAAAAGCATATTTAGTAGGGGGAGTAGTTAGAGACATAATTCTGGGGTTTCCTGGCTATGATTTAGATATAGTAGTGGAGGGAGATGCTATAGAATTAGCTCAAACCATATCCCGAAAGTTAGAGGGTAAAGTAGTTTCTTATCCTCCTTTCGGTACGGCTATTTTATTTCTGAAAGATGGAAGAAGAGTGGATTTTGCTTCTGCTCGTTCAGAATATTATGACTCTCCTGGAGCTCCTCCTCATGTAGAATACAGTAACTTGCGGCGAGACCTATTTCGCCGTGATTTTACCATCAATGCCATGGCTATTAGTATCGGGACAGATGATTGGGGAGATTTATTCGACTTCTTTGGGGGATTAAAAGATTTAGAAAATAAAACTTTGCGAGTGCTTCATCCTCTCAGTTTTGTCGAGGATCCCGCCCGTGCTATCCGTGCTGTTCGCTTTGAGCAGAAGTATGGCTTCGAAATAGAACCCTTTACCTTGAGTTTACTCAAACAAACGGTGAGAGAAGGGTTATTGAATAAAATTAAACCGGATCGGTTAAAGGAAGAAATTAATCTCATTTTACGTTTACCTGACTTTTATCGCTTGTTAGAGCGCTTATATCAATTGGATATGTTTCCCTATATCTTTCCGGGAAGCACCTGGAGAAGAGAGTTTGAACCCGTTTATCAAAGATTGGTGAAACTCTTAGACCGGTTTTCTTTTCTATCTTTGGATTACTTTCTGGCTAAACTTTCTCCTTTATGGGGAGAAATGGATCCCGCTTATTTAGGAGAACTGAAAGAAAGGTTAGCCCTTTCTAAAGCTTCTATCCGCAAAATTAGTACTTACTTAGATAAAAAAGAGGAATTAGAAGAAAAACTTCCTGATGAGACGTTACCTGATTCTCAAGCTTATCTCCTTCTACGCTCCCTGGGGGATGAATTTTTACTCCTCCTTGAGGCTAAATGGGGAGAGGATTCCCTCCCTGGAAAGAGAGTGGAGCAATATTTGAAAGAATGGAGAAAAATTACTCCCTATCTTACAGGAGAAGATTTAAGGAGAAAAGGAATTCCCGCTGGGCCGATTTATGCTAAAATTCTGGAAGAGTTGAAACTGGCAAGAATTGATGGCTTAGTTAAAAGCAGGGAAGAAGAGGAAATATTAGTAGAAAAAATCTGGAGGAATGAGGCGCATGAAAGATAAAGAAACCATTTTCAGCGGAATGAGACCTACTGGTAAAATGCATATTGGTCACTATTTTGGAGCACTGAAAAATTGGGTAGAACTGCAAGAAAAATACCATTGTATTTTTGGCATTACTGATTGGCATGCTTTAACTACTTCTTTTGAAGATACCGATCAACTAGAAAATAATATTATAGAAATGGCTGCTGATTGGTTGGCAGTGGGGATTGATCCAGAAAAGTGTGTTTTAATTCTTCAGTCCTGGGTTCCAGAACATGCCGAGCTTCACTTATTATTTTCTATGATTACCCCGGTGGGATGGCTAGAGAGAAATCCGGTCCTTAAAGAGCAACTTCAGGATATGGGTCTCAAAGAGGTAGTAGGGTATGGACACTTAGGCTACCCAGTACTCATGGCTTCTGATATTCTTATTTATAAAGCAGTCAAGGTACCGGTAGGTGAAGATCAAATCCCCCACATAGAAATTACTCGGGAAATAGCCCGTCGTTTCAACTATTTATACGGGGAAGTTTTTCCTGAGCCACAAGCTTTGCTTACTGAGGCCCCTCGCATTCTAGGTATAGATGGGAAAAAGATGAGCAAAAGTTTAAATAATTATATCGGGCTCTCTGAACCTCCGGAAGAAGTGAAAAAGAAAGTTCACTCCATGTTTACCGATCCAGAAAAAATACGTTTATCTGACCCCGGACATCCTGAGCGATGCAATGTATTTTCTCTTCACCGCCTTCTTACTAATCCCCGGGTTTTAGAGATAGAAAAAGATTGTCGGGAAGGGAAGTGGGGATGTGTGAGTTGTAAAGAGGAGTTGGGCGAATTGATGGTGGAATTTTTAGAAAAAGTGGTTCCTCACCGGGAAAAATATCAACAAGAAAAACATTTAGTTAAAGAGATTCTCTGGGAAGGAAGCAAAAAGGCTCGCCAATTAGCTCGAGCTACCTTGGAAGAAGCCAAAGATGCTATGAAATTGAAATATGATTTTAAATCCTGAATCTCAGTGGAAGAAACTTCTCCAAGAAACTCCTTTTCCTCAATGCATCGGAGTGTGGGAAGAAATTCTCACCTTTTTAGAAAATCAATTAGACGAAGCATTAGGAAAAGAGACTGAAGAAAAAGAAGAGGCTAATCTATTGCAAGAAAGAGAAGAAAGGTTTCTTCTCTTTACTCAGCTTCTTTCTAGCCTGGAGGAGCGAGAGGAAAACACTCTGAAAGCCCCTGAAAAACGATGGGAGGCTATTCAAAATAGAGAAGTTAAAGAGATAGAAAAATTAACTCTGGCAGAACTTTTATCTCTTTATGAGCTTTATTTAACTCCGGAAACTCCTCCTCCTGATGTATCACTGGACTCCCAGTTTCAAAAATTATTGGGTGAGAGAAAAATGGTAATTAAAAAAATGGTGAGAGAAAAAGAATTCCGGGATATGGATGAATTTTTCTATGATTGCCCAGATCGAAAAGCCACTATTGCCACTTTTTTAATCTTGCTGGATTTAGTTTTTAGAAAGGAACTGCAAATGAGAAGGGGAGAAGATGGCCGAATATATTTTGGAAAAACCTATCCTCCGGTTAAAGAACCTAATTGAAGCTTTACTTTTTTCTTCTCCCCATCCGGTATCCTGCTCGGAAATGGTAAGGCTAACTGAAGCAGACAAGAGAACTGTAATTCAAACTCTACAAGAACTTCAAGATGAATACGAAAAAAGAGAAGGGGCTCTTGCTATCCGGGAAATAAACGGAAAGTGGCAGATGATAGTCAAACCAGAGTATGGTCAAGAACTGAAAGAAAAGATGAAGGTAAGCAGCACTAAAACCATTTCTCGAAAGGCTCTGGAAACTCTGGCCATCATTTCTCTTTATCAGCCTCTTACTAAAACTCAAATCGACTTAAAAAGAGGGGTGGATTCAGCACAGACTATCCGTACTCTCTTAGAAAGAGGGTTGATAGCTATAGCAGGACGAAGCGACCTCCCGGGCAAGCCTTTCTTGTATAAAACTACTGATAAATTTTTAGAAGTATTTGGAATAAGAAGTGAAGAGGAATTGGAAAGGCTAAAGAATTTATTCTGGGAAAAGAAAAATGGAGAGACTAAATAAATTTTTAGCCCGGGCAGGAGTAGCCTCCCGTAGGAAGTGTGACCAATTAATAAAGGAAGGCAAAGTTACCATTAATGGCAGAATAACCACCAATCCAGCGGAGAGAGTAAGTGGAAAAGAGATAATAAAAGTAGAAAATAAAGTAGTAAAGAAAGAAGAATTGGTTTATATAGAACTATATAAACCGCGAGACTATCTTACTACTCTATATGATCCGCGAGGGCGGCGAACGGTTGCGGATCTTCTCTCCGGGGTAACTACCCGGGTTTTCCCGGTGGGAAGATTAGATAGTGAAAGTGAAGGATTATTGCTTTTCACAAACGATGGTGCCTTAAGCTATTTTCTTACTCATCCCCGGTTTGAAGTGGAAAAAAAATACCTGGTGTATGTAGAGGGAAAGATAGAAAAGAGAGGGCTCTCCATTTTAAAAAAAGGAATTACAGTTAAAGATATCCCTTACCGCATTCGGCGAGGTGAAATCAAAGAGATTTATTCTAACTGTAGCGTGGTAGAGGTCACCCTTTTGGAAGGAAAGAAGCATGAAATCCGGATAATGTTTGATTATCTGGGGCATCCCGTGTTAAGATTAATAAGGATAAGTATGGGTCCTTTGGTGTTGGACAAAAATATTCTTCCCGGGGAATGGCGTTTCCTC
Organism: Candidatus Sordicultor fermentans; assembly: GCF_012728195.1. Lineage (NCBI taxonomy): Bacteria > Pseudomonadati > Atribacterota > Atribacteria > Atribacterales > Candidatus Caldatribacteriaceae > Candidatus Sordicultor > Candidatus Sordicultor fermentans. Next base: position 18,920 of record NZ_JAAYFP010000027.1, on the reverse strand, counting down.
TCCGATGAAGAAGTCCAGCTTTTGCAGAAATATCAGGAGGAAAAACTTGGCAGATAAATCAGGGTTAATTCAGGTATATTTTGGAGAAGGAAAGGGTAAAACTACCGCTGCTTTGGGAACCACCTTGCGAGCAGCAGGTCAGGGAATGAAGGTTCTTCTTGTACAATTCTTTAAAAACAAGTTTACCGGGGAATTAGCATCTTTGCAACTTTTACCGGGAGTAGATGTTTACCGGTTTGGCAGTGGTGAATTCATACGTGGAGAAGTTTCCCCTGAAGATCAGAGAGAATTTTTTTTAGGCTGGCATATGGTGCGGGAAGCTCTGGAAAAAAAAGAATACGATGTGGTGATTTTAGATGAGTTACCTTACGCTTTCTATTATCATCTTTTAACCTGGGAGGAGTGCAGAGAAGCTTTAGAGCAAAAGAACCCCGAGGTGGAAGTAATCATAACGGGAAGAAAAGTACCGGAAGAGTTGATCACCATTGCTGACCTGGTTTCAGAAATAAAGCTGGTTAAACATCCCTTTAATAAGGGAATACCTGCTCGACGAGGATTTGAATATTGAAATGGAAAAGAAAGTTAGAGGAATAAGAGGAGCAACCGTAGTAGAAAAGGATGACAAGGAGGAAATTAAAAAAGCCGCTAAGGAACTGTTTGACCTCCTTTTGAGAGAAAATAATATCTCTCCTTCAGAAATAGTAGCAGTTTTTATCACCGCCACTCCTGATTTACATTCCACTTTTCCTGCTGAAGCTATTAGAGAAAGAGATGAGTTTCGCTACATCCCTTTTATTTGTGCTCAGGAAATGAGAGTAGAGGGGGCTTTGGAAAAATGTATTCGTTTCCTGGTTTTAGCCTATACCGATAAAGACCAAATTGATATCCATCACCTCTATCTGGGAAAAGCGTCTTCACTCAGGGAAGACCTGAGCCGGAGGGAAAATCTGTGAAAGAAGTTTTAATTCATCCCTTCTCTCAAAAAGTAGAAGGGGAAATTTGTGCCCCTCGAGATAAATCTTTAAGCCATAGAGCAGCTATGATAGGAGCTCTGAGTCAAGGAACGACGGTTATTGATGGTTTTTCTTTTTGTGCTGATTGTTTTTCTACTCTTTCAGGTCTTGAGCTATGGGGAGTGGAAATAATTAAGGAGGAAGAAAAAGAGAGGGTTACAATTAAAAGTGAAGGTTTAGGAAAACTTCAGGAACCGGAAGATGTTATTAATACTGGAAATTCAGGAACTACTATGCGGCTTTTAGCGGGTATAGCCACCGGGATAGAAGGACTTACCATATTTACTGGAGATGAGAGCCTTCGTCGACGCCCGATGAAGAGAATTATGGAACCTTTACGCTTAACCGGTGTAGAAGTGGGAGGAAGAAAAGGGGATTCCTTTCCTCCTTTTTTTGTGCGAGGTAAAAATAGGGTGAAAGCTTTTTCTTATCGTCTTCCTATACCCAGTGCTCAGGTCAAGTCGGCTTTAATTTTTGCTGCTCTCCGAGGAGAAGGAACCTCTTTTATTGAAGAACCCTTACCCTCTCGAGACCATACTGAAAATCTGCTCTGTTACTCAGGGGTTAAAATAGAAAAAAGAGGTGGGGTAATTGAGGTTAATCCTCCTTCTTCTCTCTCTGCTTCTTATTTATCACTTCCTGGCGATTTGTCTTCGGCCTCTTTTTTAATTGCTCTGACCACTCTTTTACCCCGGTCTCGCATTTTAATTAAAGATATAGGATTGAACCCTACTCGAGCAGGATTTTTGACCTGCCTTCGGCAAATGGGAGGAAATTTTAAGATAATTGGGAAAAGAGAAGAGTTTGGTGAACTCCGGGGAGATATAGAAGTAGAATCTTCTTCCTTACAAGGGGTAAAAATTGGAAAAGATTTAGTTCCTCTTTTGATTGACGAAATACCTATAATTGCAGTTTTAGCTGCTAAGGCACGAGGAACTACTATTATCTCTGGAGCAGAAGAACTGAGAGTAAAAGAGACTGACCGTCTCAAAGCCATAGCTCAAGGATTGAAAACATTAGGAGCGGAGGTAGAGGAAAGAGAAGACGGACTTTTGATTCAGGGACCTTGTGTTTTCCAGGGAGGAAGGGTTAATAGCTATGGAGACCATCGGATAGCCATGAGCTTAGTAGTGGCAGGAATAACGGGAGAAAGAGATTTAGTGGTGGAAGACATAGATTGTGTAAAAATAAGCTATCCTGGTTTCTTTTCTGACTTAGAAAAAATTGGTTACAAGGAGTGGGAGATAAGAGAAAGATGAAAAAATATATAGCCATAGACGGGCCTGCTGGAGCTGGAAAAAGCACAGTAGCTCAAAAATTGGCTCAAAGTTTAAAATATCTCTATCTCGATACCGGAGCGCTGTATCGAGCGATAACTCTTTATTTTTGGGAAAATAATATCCCATTGGAAGATTGTAAGATTCTTACATCTGTACTTTCTCGAATAAAACTGGAGGTTTCCTGGGAAGAAAAATTTCGGATATTTTTAAATGGTAGAGAAGTAACTGAAGATATTCGTCAACCTGAAGTGGATGCTCTGGTCTCTCCAGTAGCTAAAATAAAAGAGGTAAGAAATTATTTGTGTGTTGTGCAACGAGAAATCGCTCTTTCTCGTCCTTCTGTCACGGAAGGAAGGGATATTGGAACAGTAATATTACCTGATGCAGACCTGAAAATTTTCCTCACTGCTCGTCCTGAAATCCGAGCCTATCGCCGGTGGAAGGAAAGGAAAGATAAGGGGAATAATGTAGATTATAAAGTAGTTTTAAAGAATGTGCTGGAGCGAGATTTTATCGATTCTACCCGGGATGACGCTCCTCTGAAAAAAGCGGAAGATGCTATAGAAGTAGATACCTCTTTTTTGAGTGTAGATGAAGTAGTAGAAAAACTTTATAAACTGGTGGAAAACTAAAATGGAAGTATGGACAGCAAATAGGGTAGGCTTTTGCCCTGGGGTAAAGAGAGCTTTTGATTTAGCCCTTCGTGCTCTTTCCCGGGAAAAACCGGTATATTTTTTAGGAGAACTGGTTCATAATTCCCAGGCAGTCAAAATGCTGGAAGAGGAGGGAGGGATAATAGTTACTGACCCTGAAGATATACCTCCTTTTTCTTTAGTGGTTACTCGTTCTCATGGATTGGAGAAAAGAATTAAAGAATTTCTGGAGAGCCGCCAGGTAAAAATTATTGATACCACCTGCCCTCGAGTAAAGAAGGTGCAGATTTTAGCTCAAGAATTAGAAAAAAAAGGGTATAATCTGGTTATTTTAGGTAGCTCTAAACACCCTGAAGTAAGAGCTCTATTAAGCTTTATTTCTCAAAAAGCTCTGGTTCTGGAAAAAAAAGAAGAATGGGGAAAGTTGAGGAATTTTTCTCCTCAGGAAAAATTAGCAGTGGTGGAGCAAACCACCTTCCCCCGGGAAATAAAAGAGGAATTTACTCAGGAAATAAAAGAGGAATTTACTCACCTGAATCTCGAGGTTTTTGATACCTTGTGTGCCGAAACAGAGATGAGACAGAGAGATTTAGTAGAAAGTATCAAACTTCATAAAGTCAATAAAGTAGTGGTGGTGGGAGGAAAAAATAGTTCTAACACTAAAGCCTTATTTCTTACTGCCCGGAGATTAGGGATAGAATCTATCTGGGTAGAAAGAGTTGAGGAACTGGAAGAAGGGTATGGGGATAAAGAGGATAGAATACTAGTGGTAAGTGGAACTTCTACTCCTCATTTTTCGGTGGAGGATGTGGTAAAAAAATTAAAAGCAAGGGAAGCTTCCTTTTATGAAAGAAAAAGTGCCGATGGTAGCCATCATAGGGAAAACAAATGTGGGGAAATCCACTCTATTTAATCATCTTTCCCGGAAGAGAGTAGCTACAGTTGATTCTCACCCCGGAGTTACTCGGGATTTTTTGGAAAACATAGTAGATATAGAGGGAAAAAAAATAAAGCTGGTAGACACCGGGGGGTTAGAAATTTTAGTAGACTCTCAAAATGAGATGCAAAAGAAAATAGAAGAAAAAACCTGGGAGGTAATGGAGAAAGCCGATCTTCTTCTATGGGTATTAGACGGAAGGGAGAACCTTACCAGCATAGACTGGGAATTGGCTTCTCGCCTGCGAAGAATTAAGAGCCCGGTGATAATAGTAATTAATAAGAGAGAAGGGATGACCAGCGAAGCCCCGCCTGCTGAGTTTTTTTCCCTGGGTTTTGAACCTATTATACAAATTTCTGCTACTCACGGAGATGGTCTCAGACAACTTCGCGAAACAATTGCTGAGCTGATAGTAGGAAACACAGAAATTTGCTTTGATAGACACCGTATTCCGGTGGCTATTGTGGGGAAACCCAACGTAGGCAAATCTGCACTCTATAATTCTCTTTTAGGAAAAGAACGTTCCATTGTAAGCGATATTCCGGGTACCACTCGAGACGCGCTTTTATCCACTTTAGATACTAGCTTTGGTTACTACGAGCTGATGGATACTCCAGGATCAATAGCTCGATCTAAAATTAAAGAGAGAATTGATTTTTATGCTGCCTTGAGGACTGAGGAAAGCTTGCAGGATGCTGTTATTGCTCTCTTGGTGATTGATCCTATTCAAGGGATTACTCGCCAGGATAAAAGAATTGCTCAAAAAATAAAGGAAGATAAAAAAGGATGTTTGGTGTTTATTAATAAAAGCGATTTGGTTTTAAACCATCATTCTGAATGGCAAGTTAAAAAATTGGTAGAAGAAGTTCGCCGAGAGTTGAGTTTCTTGAATTATGCTTCCTTTCTGGTTGGATCTGCTTTTTCTCCTTCTGTCTCTTCGGATATTTTATCTGTCCTTGCTGGAATTGCCACTCGTTATTATCAGAGGATAAAAACTAGTTTCTTGAATGAAAAAATAAGAGAAAAAATAAATGAGGAAGGCTGGAAAGTGGGGGGCAGAACCTTCCGCACCTATTATATGCATCAAAAAGATATTGCTCCTCCGCGTTTTTATTTGTCGGTCAATTTTTCTGGCACAAAAAGAGAAGAAGAACTTCTAGTTAACCGCATAGAAAAATTAATCCGAAAGGAAGGAGATTGGGAGGGGGTGCCCATATCTATTGAACTCTCCCGCGAATGAAAAAATTATCCATATTTTTCTTGATTATCTTCAAAAAGAGAGAAGGTATTCTCCTCATACAGTAGATAATTATGGGAGAACACTGCGTCAATTCTCTAAATTTTTAGAGGAGAGAAATCTCACATTAGTTGAGGCTAAAACTCAGGACATAGCCGATTTTTTAGCCTATCTCAAAACTCATCATCAGCTCAAAAGGATTTCTCAAGCCAATCGTATTTCTGCTCTTCGTACTTTTTATCGCTTTCTTCGCCGCCGGGGTATGGTCGATTGTGACCCCACCGATGGATTGGGAAAACTCAATAAGGAAAAGAAACTGCCTAATTTTTTGACTGTAGGAGAAATGGAATTTTTACTCAATTACTTAAAACAAAAAGCGCGAGAAAAGTCGGATTTTCCTTCACTCAGGAACTGGGCATTTTTTGAGCTTCTCTACTCCAGCGGTTTGAGAGTTGGTGAGATAACTGAATTAAAAACCAAAGATCTTGACTTAACGAGTAAAATGGTAAAGGTGAAAGGAAAGGGAGGAAAGGAAAGATTGGTTCCTTTCAATGAAAGCACTCAAAAAGCTTTAAGAAAATATCTAAACCATCGCCCTTTTCCCCGGGAAGAATTGTTCTTGAACCAGAGAGGCGCTCCTTTAACTCCTCGAGGAGCACGAAAAATCTTAGAAACAATTGTAAAAGAGGCCGGGTTAGGTGGAAAAAGAATTTCTCCTCATGTTTTCCGTCACAGTTTTGCCACCCACTTTTTAGGAGGGGGAGCAGAGCTAAGGATGGTGCAGGAAGCCCTGGGTCATTCCAGTCTTTCCACCACTCAAATTTATACCCACTTGAATTGGGATAAAATGAAGAGGATTTATCAAGAAACTCATCCTCATGCTAAGAAGGTGAAAAATGATGATTAAGTCAACTACGGTGATTGCTGTTTTAAAGAATGGTAAGGCAGCCATGGCCTGTGATGGGCAGGTAACGATGAATGAAACCGTACTAAAAGGTGGAGCACGAAAAATTAGACGTATTTATCAAGATAGAGTCCTGGCTGGCTTTGCTGGTAGTGGAGCAGATGGACTAACTCTTCTTGAGCGCCTGGAAGAAAAACTTAATTACTATAGTGGTAATCTTCCCCGTGCTGCTATTGAGCTAGCCAAGAGCTGGAGAACTGATAAAGTTTTGAGACAATTAGATGCTCTTCTCTTAGCTATGGACAAAGAACATATTTTAATCATTTCTGGAAGAGGCGATGTGGTAGAACCTGATGAACCGGTAGCAGCCATTGGCTCGGGAGGGAATTTTGCTCTGGCAGCTGCTAAAGCACTCTGGAGAGAAACCGATAAAGAAGCCGAAGATATTGCTCGCATTTCTCTACAGATTGCTTCCGAAATTTGTATCTATACTAATAGCAATATGACTGTCGAGACTATTTAGCTGGAGAGGAGAAAAATGTCTTTAATAGAAGAGAACCTGACACCTGAGGAAATAGTAGAAGAGCTAAATAAATATATAGTAGGCCAGGATGAGGCTAAAAAATGTGTGGCCATCGCCTTGAGAAATCGAATTCGGAGAAGGATGCTACCTCCTGATGTTGCCGAAGAAATAACTCCTAAAAACATAATCATGATCGGCCCTACCGGTGTAGGCAAAACCGAAATTGCCCGCCGTCTTGCCAAATTGACCAATGCTCCCTTTTTTAAAGTAGAAGCTACCAAGTTTACTGAAGTAGGATATGTGGGAAAAGATGTGGAATCCATAATTAGAGATTTAACTGAATTAGCAGTGAGAATGGAAAAAAATGAACGCATAAAGAATCAAGAAGAAAAAGCTAAAGAAATAGTAGAGGAGCTGATTTTAGACTATCTTTTGGCTTTTAATCCTTCTTCTCTGGAATATGAAGATACTGTAACTGCAGAATCTCCTCGGGTAGATGTAGTTTGGCCCAAGCCTCTTTCTTCTACTCGAGAAAAGCTAAGAGAAAAACTGAAAAAGGGAGAATTGGAAGAACGTTTTATTGAAGTTGAGATAGAGGAAAGCTCTATACCTTTGGGAATTATAGCTGGTGGGGGTATGGAAAGTCTGGGAATAGATTTTCAAGAGCTCTTTAGCGGAGTTTTCCCTTCTCGAAAGAAAAAGAGAAGAGTAAAGGTTAAAGAAGCTCGAGAGATATTATTCAACCAGGAAGTCCAGAAACTAATCGATATGGAAGAAATAAGCAATGAGGCAATAAAAAGAGTAGAAGAAACAGGCATAGTTTTCATTGACGAAATAGATAAAATTGTTTCTCCAGGGGGAAACTATGGCCCAGATGTTTCTCGGGGAGGAGTGCAGAGAGACTTGCTCCCCATAGTGGAGGGCTCTACTGTTCTCACTAAATATGGTCCAGTAAGAACCAATCATATTCTTTTCATAGCTGCTGGGGCCTTTTCCCATACCAAGCCTTCTGACCTTTTACCCGAGTTGCAAGGAAGATTTCCTATCCGGGTAGAATTGTCTTCACTGTCGGAAGAAGACCTTTATCGTATATTAATTGAGCCCTTTAATTCTTTGACTAAACAATATAAAGCATTGCTGGAAACTGAAGGAGTAAGTATAGAGTTTGAGGAAGATGCTTTGCGGGAAATAGCCCACATTTCTCAGGAGCTAAACCAGAGAATGGAAAATATTGGTGCTCGCAGATTGCATACTGTGATGGAAAGACTTTTGCAAGATATCTCTTTTCGGGCTCCTCGTTTAAAAGGGCAAAAGATAGTTATAAATCGAGATTACGTTTTGCAAGAACTTGCTGACATTTTACAGGATGAAGATGTTACTCGCTATATTCTTTAGTCCTTTTGATATTAAGTTGAAAAAATTTCATCCTTTAGGTATACTTACGGGCGGTAATTTAATAAAAACACATGTAGAGTGTTTCTGGTGCTCCGGAGGAGCGAAACTCTACAGAGGTTAAACCAGAAGGAGGTTAAAATAATGGTAGTTACTATGAAACAGCTCCTAGAAGCTGGTGTTCACTTTGGACACCAGACCAGACGTTGGAACCCTAAAATGAAACCCTATATTTTTGCCGAAAGAAACAATATCTATATCATCGATCTCCAAAAAACTGTGGAGCTGGCAGAGAAAGCTTATAATTTTGCTCGAGACCTATCTCGAGAAGGAGGAATGTTTCTCTTTGTGGGTACCAAAAAACAGGCTCAAGAAGCTATTGAGCAAGAGGCTCAGCGTTGTGGCATGTTCTATGTCAACCAGAGATGGTTAGGAGGAATGCTTACTAACTTCTCCACTATTCGCCAGAGTATCGAGCGGTTAAAAAAGATTGAAGAAATGGAAGAGAAAGGGATTCTGGAGCGACTTCCCAAAAAAGAGGTTATGCAGATCAAAAAAAGGAAAGCTCGTCTGGAAAAATATCTGAGCGGTATTCGAGACATGGAAAAATTGCCTGACGCTCTTTTCGTGGTTGATCCTCGAAGGGAAAGAAATGCGGTTTTAGAAGCAAGAAAGATGGATATCCCCATTATAGCTATCGTGGATACTAACTGTGATCCAGACGAAATTGATTATCCCATTCCTGGAAATGATGATGCTATTCGGGCTATTCGCCTCTTTTCTGCTCTTATTGCCGATGCCGTATTGGAAGGAAAGAGGCTGGCTAGCGAAGGTCAAGAAATGATAGCTACAGAAGGAATAGCTATTCCTCAGGAAGAAATAGAGGAAGCAGAAGTAGCGGAAGAAATAGAAGAAATGGAAGAAATAGAAGAAATAGTGGTAGATAATAATGATAATAAAGAGGAAGAGGAAAATGTTTCTCAAGAGGAAGATGCTTTGCAAATATTAGAAGAACTCCAGGATTCAGGGTTAGAAGAAATTGAGGATAAAGAAACAGAAAAAGAGGAGGATGATGATAATTCATGAGTGCTACAGCTAAAGAAGTTTTTGAGCTTCGAAATCTGACTGGAGCAGGGGTGATGGACTGTAAAAAAGCGTTAGAAGAAGCAGGAGGAGATATAGAAAAAGCCTGTGATATACTCCGTCGCAAAGGTTTAGAAACTGCAGCTAAAAAGCAGGGCAGAGTAGCACAGGAAGGGTTAATTGGGGCTTATGTTCATACTGATGGTAAAATCGGGGTCCTGGTAGAAGTAAATTGCGAGACTGACTTCGTTGCTCGCACTGATGAGTTTCGCTACCTGGTAAAGGAGTTGACCCTACAGGTAGCTGCTCAAGCTCCTCGCTGGGTGGCTCCAGAAAATGTTCCAGAAGAAATAAAAAAGAAGGAAGAAGAAATTTACCGAGAGCAACTAAAAGACAGTAACAAACCGGAAGAAGTCAAGCAAAAAATTGTAGAAGGAAAGATGAAAAAGTTTTTTGAGGAAAATTGTCTTTTAGAGCAGCCTTATATTAGAGAACCAGAAAAAAAAGTGAAAGACCTTCTCATGGAGACCATCGCTAAATTAGGAGAAAACATAGTAGTCAGGAGGTTCGTGCGCTACAAGCTGGGCGAAGACAATGAGTGATCAACAACTATCTTCTTTGCGATTTAAGAGGATCTTGATTAAATTATCGGGAGAGGCATTAATGGGGTCTCTCCCTTTTGGTATTGACACTCAGGTTCTAGGTTATATCACTAAGGAAATTGAAAAGGTTAAAAATGTGGGAGCAGAAATTTGCATAGTAGTGGGAGGAGGAAATATTTTTCGAGGTAGAACGGCAGGAGATAAGGGCATCAGTCGAGTGACTGCCGATTATATGGGAATGTTAGCCACAGTTATTAATGCTCTGGCCTTGCAAGATTTTTTGGAAAATGAAGGGATTCCCACTCGAGTACAAACCGCTATTGAAATGCGGGCAGTAGCTGAGCCCTATATCAGGAGAAAAGCCATCCGGCATTTAGAAAAAGGAAGGATAGTTATATTTGCCGGTGGTACCGGTAATCCTTACTTTACTACTGATACTGCAGCTGCCTTGAGGGCAGCTGAGGTGCGAGCAGAAGCTTTGCTCAAAGCTACTAAGGTAGACGGAATTTATGAAGCTGACCCCCTGAAGGAAAAAAACGCTTATAAATTTGACCGTTTAGACTATTTAGAGGTTTTAAATCGGGGACTTAAAGTAATGGATTCTACAGCCATTTCTCTTTGTATGGAAAACAACATTCCTATCATCGTATTTAATGTCAACGAGCCAGATAACCTTGTTAAAGTAGTTACTGGCCATAAAATAGGAACTTTAGTAGGGAGGGAGGGAGAAAAATGAATGAAGACTTAAAGTTGGTAATCAAAGATGTGGAAAAAAGGATGAAACAGGCTATAAATGTAGCTCGGGAGGAGCTGTCTCGTGTCAGAACAGGAAGAGCGTCTCCTGCCTTGGTGGAAGATCTGGAAATCGATTATTATGGAACAATTATGAAATTGAAGCAAATAGCTTCTATTACCACTCCTGATGCCCGCACTATTATAATACAACCCTGGGACAAAAATGCTCTTTCTCTCATTGAGAAAGCCATCTGGAAATCAGACTTAGGACTTAACCCTCAAATAGAAGGAGGGGTGATTCGTATAGCCATACCTCCTCTTACTGAAGAGAGAAGAAAAGAGATAGCCAAGATAGCAAAAAAATGGATAGAAGAAGCTAAAGTAGCTATCAGGAATCTTCGACGAGAAGCTAATGAAAAAATCAAAAAAATGGAAAAAAGAGGAGAAATATCTGAGGACGAGAGTGAAAGAGCGCAAGCTGAAGTACAGAAACTTACCGATGAACACATAAATGACTTGGATGGTTTATGGGAAAAGAAAGAAAAAGAAATAATGACTATATAGGTACGATCTTAAGGCACGTAGCCATCATCATGGATGGTAATGGAAGATGGGCAGAGAAACGAGGTTTGCCTCCTCTGGAGGGGCATAGAAAGGGAGTAGAAGTGGTAAGGATTCTGGTAGAAGAAACAGCAAAAGTGGGCATTTCTTTTCTTACTCTTTATGCTTTCTCTACCGAAAACTGGAAAAGGCCAGTAAACGAAATTCAGGGCTTGATGAGACTATTTGTAGAAAGCATGGACAAATATGGCAAGGAGTTGGAGGATAACAAAGTTAGAGTAAAATTTTTGGGAAGGAAAGACGGACTTCCCGAGGACTTAGTTCTGCAGATGAACGATTTAGAAAAACACACAATGAGAGGTGAAAACCTGAATCTCAATCTAGCCATAAACTATGGGGGAAGAGATGAAATTTTGAGAGCAGTGAAAAATATTTACCAGGAAAACCATTCTCTTCTTGCTTCTTTGCTGGAAGAGAATTTCAGTGCCTACCTTGATACCGGAAATCAACCTGACCCTGACCTTTTAATTCGTACCGGAGGAGAGAGAAGAATTAGCAATTTTCTTCTCTGGCAAATTGCTTATACCGAGCTGTGGTTCACTGACACTTTGTGGCCTGATTTCACCATAGAAGAGTATCATCAAGCTTTTCAGGACTTTATGGAACGGGAAAGGAAATTTGGGGGTAGATTTTGAGGACTATTGCTCAATCATCAGATTTGAGAAAAAGGACCTGGAGCGTAGTCTGGGCTTTACCTCTCTTCCTATTTTTAATCCTTTCTTCTTCCTGGACTTTAATTTTAGTTTTTTTCTTCCTTTCTTTTGGTTCTTTGAGAGAATATGGTCGGTTAGTTCATGAAAGGGAAGAATGGACTTCCTGGATGTGTTTTTCCCTGGTTTCCCTTGTCCTTCTTTACCTTTCTTTAACCGGCATTGATTATAAAGCAATCCTTTTTTTAGGATACATTTTGTTTCTGATGTTAATAGGATGGGGACTTAAAAAGCCTCAACGAATGGTAGAGCGAGTAGCTTTTTATCTTTTGGGGTTTTTGTACTGCTCTTTCTTCCCCTTTTTCTGGGTAAAAATGGGTATTACTTACAGCCGGATTAGCATAGTTTTTTTTGCGCTTCCCGTATGGATAAATGATATTTTTGCTTATTTAGTAGGTAGAAAATGGGGTAAACATAAAATAGTTCCCCAGATTAGTCCAGGAAAGAGCTGGGAAGGTTTAGCAGGAGGGATAGGGGCAGCAACCATTATGGGATTAGTTCTTACTACTCCCTCTATTTCTTTTTCTCTATCTCAGGGACTTTTGACCGGATTTTTGATAGCCCTGGTTTCTTTCTTAGGAGATATCTGGGAGTCAGCGCTGAAAAGAAGAGCAGGAGTGAAAGATTCTGGTAGTTTTTTGCCCGGACATGGGGGGATTTTAGATCGTTTTGACTCTTTTTTCCTGGTTGGGCCTTTAGTTTATCTTTTGAGGTTATCTTGGGGAGGATGATGAAGATGAAAGTAGCCATCTTAGGTTCTACTGGTTATCTGGGGGAACAGATATTAGAAGTTTTAGAAAGAAGAAAGGACTTTGAGGTTATCCTTCTATCCGGATATTCCAAAGAAGAAAGATTGAGAGAACAAGCCCAAGAATTAAATGTTTCTTATGCTTTTAATCCCCGGGGTAGAAAAAGTCTCTGGGCAAATTCATCTACCACCTTGATAACCGATTACAACCTCTTAGAAAAAGTTATTCTTCAGGAAGTAGAAGGGGTTTTCTTCGCTGCGAGTGGAATAGAATTCTTAGATTTGTTTTGGAAACTTATTGATACATCCCGTATCTTGTGGGTTGCCAGCAAGGAAATCATCATTTTAACCGGGGAATTAAAATCTCACCTTCTTAAAGGGCGAGAAAATCTAATTCCTCTGGATAGTGAACATAACGCTCTATGGCAAATACTAAAGGGGGTTGAAAGGGAAGAAGTTTCCCGGGTCTATTTAACTGCTTCAGGAGGAGCATTCTATGAATGGCAGGGGAGTTGGGATGATATCACTCCAGAAATGGCTTTGTCTCATCCCAACTGGAAAATGGGAGTTAAAATTACCATTGATTCTGCTAATCTGATAAATAAGGGGTTAGAAGTAATTGAAGCTTCTGCGCTCTTTGGGTTCAGTTCAGAAGAGATAGAAGTAGCGATACAAAGAGAAAGTTTTATTCATGCTCTGGTGGAATTGAAAGACGGGTTTTCCTTAGCTTTGCTTTCTCCCCCGGATATGAGGTCGGTTGTTCTAAATGCTATCTCCGGGAAAAAGAGAGAGACGAATCCCTTTCAAAGTTTAGACTTCTCTCAAATTAAGTCTTTGAGCTTTGACTATCCTGTGCCAGAAAAATTTCTCGGTTTTTACTTAGCCAAAGAAGCGGGTAGAAGAGGAAAGGGTTATCCAGCGCTTTTTTGTGGAGCTGATGAAGCTCTGGTGAGCGCCTTTCTCTCCCGAGAAATTTGTTTTGGAGATATACCTCTTATTCTGGAAAAAATTTTAGAACAAGAAGTGAAGCCTCCAGAAAGCTTAGAAGAAGTGAAAGCCATCTACTACCAGGGCTATAAGTTAGCCCAAATGTTAATTTTAGAAAGAAAGAATATTCAATGATAATAACTATATTAGCTTTTATCTTTGTCATCAGTCTATTAATAATAGTTCACGAATTTGGACATTTCATCATGGCTAAGTGGTGTGGAGTACAAGTTCTGAGCTTTGCCATAGGCTATGGTCCCAAACTGGTATCTTTTAAAAGTGGAGAAACCGAATTTTCTATTCGTCTCATCCCTTTGGGGGGGTTCGTAAAAATGGGGGGAATGGAGGGAAACGTCATTGAGGGATATGAAGAAGTCAGCATTCCTCCAGAGAAAAGATTTGACCATAAACCTCTGTGGCAACGAAGCCTTATTGTAGCAGCTGGCCCTATTATGAATATAGTTCTTTCCATAGTCTTGCTGTTTATCGTTTTCAGCGTGACAGGAATTCCCGCTGGTAACCTAAAAGTACAGGAAGTGGTAGCGGGAGGCCCAGCGGACCGAGCAGGAATAAAAGTAGGAGATGTAATTTTAGCAGTTAATGGGAGATCTGCTTCCAACCTGGATGAGGTAGTCAGTATTATTTCTTCCCACCCTGGAGAAGAAATAGAATTAACTGTAAAAAGGGGAGAGGAAGAAATGATACTTAAAGTTATCCCGGAGTGGAATGAAACAGAAAAACGAGCACTTATTCAAGTGGTTTTTGGAATAGAAAATAAAAGGTTAAATCCCTTCTTAACTTTGTTTCATAGTGCTAAAACAACAATTAGTTGGTTTGTTCTAACTGCCCTGGGTTTGCTTTATGTCATCTTGGGAAAAATACCAGCCGAAATGGCAGGGCCTCTGGGAATAGCCCAGATAGCTGGACAAGCGGCTCAGTTAGGCTTTTTGAACCTTCTTATGTTTTCTGCAGTGGTCAGTGTGTCTTTGGCTCTTTTTAATCTCTTGCCTATACCCGTTTTAGATGGAGGGTACCTCTTGCTTTTTCTCTACGAAAAGATCCGAGGTAAACCTCTTGAGCCAGAAAAAGTAGGTTGGGTTTACTTTATCGGAATAATCTTGATTTTTTCTTTAGCCATTTTTGTTACTTATCAGGATATTATGAGGATAGTAGCGGGGAAATGAGAAGAGAAAATACTAAAGAGATCCCCCTGGGTAAAATAAAAGTGGGAGGCAAAAACCCCATCTGGGTCGAAGCCATGGGGAGAGAGAATCCCGCTAAAATTAGAGAAAGCATAAGAGAAATAAGAGAAGCTCAAGAAGAAGGTTGCGAGATTTTTCGTTTAGCTGTGCCTGATGAAGAATCTCTTTTCGGTCTTTCTCAGATTAAAAAACAAGTGGACCTTCCCTTAATAGCCGATGTTCATTTCAATTTAGAATTAGGAATAAAAGCAGCTCAGTTAGGAATAGATGCGGTAAGAGTAAACCCGGGAACAGCGGGTAATAAGGAAAAGCTGGAGGAGTTAATAAAAGTATTACATGATAAAAACCTGGCTCTTCGCATAGGAGCTAATACTGGTTCTCTTCCTCTCCACTATCGGGAAAAAAATCGAGTGGAAGCACTTTTTGATAGTGTAGAAGAATTAATATCTATTACGGAGAAAAATAACTTTAGAAATATAATCCTTTCTGCCAAGTCTACTGATATAGAGGAAACCATTGCTATATATGATAAATTGAGTCGAGCCTTTTCTTATCCTTTACATGTAGGGCTAACTGAGGCAGGAGAGGGAGAAGAAGGGATTGTAAAATCTTCCATCGCTTTAGGGATTATCTTGCGAGAAGGAATAGGAAATAATATTCGGGTTTCTTTAACTGCTCCTGATCCTGTCTCGGAGACCCGGGTAGCCTGGAGTATTTTAGAAGCCTTGAAGTTGAGATCTAAAGGATTGGAGATAATTTCCTGCCCTACCTGTGCTCGAAGAAAAGGAGATGTAGTAGCCTTAACCCGAGATTTCAAGCGGAAAGTAAAAGAGAGGAAAATAAAAATAGTGGGTAAAGTGGCTATAATGGGTTGCGAAGTGAACGGGCCGGGAGAAGCGAGAGAAGCAGATTGGGGTCTTGCTTTTGCCCCTCGAGGAAAAGCGCTTCTTTTTTCCCGGGGAGAGAGAATAAAAATGGTTAAACAAGAAGAAGCCGAAGAAGAACTGATACGTTTGATTACAAAAGAAATGGAGGAGAAAAAACCTTGAGAATGTCCTCACTTTTTGTTCCTACTTTAAAAGAAAATCCCCAGGAAGCAGAAATTGCGAGTCATAGTTTGATGTTACGGGCAGGAATGATTAGACAGCTCTCTTCTGGCGTGTACATTTTTTTACCTTTAGGGCTGCGCACCCTTAATAAAATTACCAAAATAGTTAAGGAAGAAATGGATAGAGCAGGGGGGCAGGAATTACTTCTACCCGCTCTACACCCTGGAGAATTGTGGAAAGAGACAGGAAGATGGGAGATTTATGGACCAGAATTGATCAGACTAAAAGACCGTAGAGATAGAGACTTTTGTTTAGGTCCTACTCATGAAGAGGTAATCACCGACTTAGCCCGTCGTGAAATTCGTTCTTATCGCCAGCTGCCACTTTTATTATATCAGATTCAAACTAAATTTCGAGACGAGATCAGACCGCGATTTGGAGTGATGAGAGCCCGAGAATTTATAATGAAAGACCTGTACAGCTTTGATCGGGATTTTGAGGGGTTGAGAGTTAGTTATGAAAAGATGTACAATGCTTATTGTAGAGTTTTCAGTCGTTGTGGTTTATCCTATAAAATTGTTCTTGCCGAGAGTGGAGTAATCGGTGGAGAGGTATCACACGAGTTTCTTATTCCGGCTGATTCTGGAGAAGAAAAATTCTTGGTATGCCCGGCTTGCGATTTCGGCACCACCCAAGAGGAGGCAAAATGCCCTAACTGTGGAGATAGCTTGGAAGAGAAGAGGGGAATAGAGGTAGGTCATATATTTCAACTGGGAACCAAATACAGTGAGTCTATGAAAGCTTATTTTGTGGATAAGGATGGGGAAGAAAAACCGTTAATTATGGGTTGTTATGGTATTGGTATTGGTAGGACCATGGCTGCAGCCATCGAAGCTTGTCATGATGAAAAGGGAATTCAGTGGCCTCTTAGCATCTCACCCTATGAAGTAGTAATAATACCAGTAAACTGGAGAAAAGCAGAACAAAGAAAAGCAGCGGAAGAAATTTACCAGGAACTAAAGAAAAGAGACTTTGAGGTAGTGATAGATGATCGGGAGTTCAGTGCTGGTTATAAATTTAGTGAAGCAGATTTAATTGGTTTTCCCCTTCAGGTGATCGTGGGAGAAAAAATGTCCCAAGAGGGAAAAATAGAGATTAAAGTTCGTCAGAATAACGAGAGATGGGAGACAAAAAAGGAAGAGGTTTTAACTCTTCTTTTAAAATTAAAGGAGGAATTGGCTCCGAAAGTCTGAGCTAACGAAAAAGTGAATGTAAGTATAAATGCTAAAGCCACAGCTATTATAGCTGCTTATAATGAGGAAAAAACCATTGGTCCCATTATTGATGTTTTAAAAGCTATCCCTTTCCTCAATCAGATTGTAGTGGTAAGTGATGGCTCTACTGACCACACAGTAGATGTTGCCCGAAGTAGGGGAGTAGAAGTGGTAGAGCTATTGTATAATGTGGGTAAGGGCGGGGCTCTCTATCAGGGGCTGATGAATACCACTTCTAATGTAGTTCTTTTATTAGATGCTGACTTAATAGGACTTACCCATCAGCATGTAATAGATTTAGTTAAGCCGGTTATAGATGGGGAGGCTGACGTTACCATCGGAATTTTCGAAGATGGTCGTTTTGCGACTGATTTTGCTCAAAAAATTGCTCCTTTTCTTTCCGGTCAGAGAGCTATAAGAATCGACATCTTGCAAAATATTCCCGATATAGAAGTTTCCCGTTATGGAGTAGAAGTGGCTATTAATCGCTATATTCGGAAAAATGGAGTAAGAGTAAAGCTGGTTAAGCTTCCCGGGCTCACTCAAGTAATGAAAGAAGAAAAATTAGGATTGATTAAGGGATTGAGAGAGAGGATGAAAATGTACTGGGATATTATTAAAAACTTTTACAGGGGAGGTGATAAATAAAAGTTGGAGGAAAAAAGGGGAATTCTGGTTCTCGTGGATCAGGGAAACAATCGCTCTTTTTCTTCCTGGGAAGGAGAAAAAAGAGAAATTGAAGAAGTTGCCTGGAGCGCGGGCTGGAAGATTTTGGCAGAAGTAGAATCTCGAGTAAAAAAACCTTTTTATAAGTATTACTTGGGCAAGGGAAAGGTAGAGGAAATCAAAAGCTTAATTGAGGATAATCCGGAGGCTAATTTTATTCTGTTTAATGTAGAAATAACTCCTTCCCAACAGAGAAATCTGGAAGAAACCTGGCAAGTTCCTGTATATACCAAGAATGCTTTGATTCATGAAATATTCGCTCAAAGAGCTCGCACTGCTCAGGGGAAAATTAAAGTAGAATTAGCTCAGCTCCGTTATCAGCTCAGTCGCTTAACTGGAAAGGGTAGAGAGCTATCCCAGACAGGAGGAGGTATAGGCACCCGAGGTCCAGGAGAGCAAAAAATTGAGGTGGAAAGAAGGAAAATTAAAGACCGCATTGCCCACTTAAATCGAGAGTTACAGAAAATAGAGAGACAGAGAGATGTACAAAAAAATTTGCGTCGAGCAAGAAAAATTCCTAATGTTGCTTTAGTAGGCTATACCAATGCTGGAAAATCCACTTTGCTAAATGCCCTAACTGGTTCTCAGGTTTATGTAGAAAAGAAAATGTTTGCTACTTTGGATCCTACCACAAGAAAGCTTTTTATCCCTGGAGTGGGAGAGACTCTTTTTACCGATACTGTAGGATTTATTCGGCAAATGCCCACCACTATAAAGGATGCTTTTCGAGCTACTTTAGAAGAAATTAAAGACGCTGACCTGATCCTGGAAGTAATAGATATTTCCGATGAAGATTACTATCTCCATTTTCAAGTTATAAATCAAATCCTAGAAGAGCTGGGAATAAACAATTCTCCTCGTATTTTGGTATTCAATAAAATCGATCTTCTTCAGTCACCCTTGGTTTTAGAAAGGGAAATCGAAGAAAATTATGTCTATGCTTTCATATCGGCACAGAAAACAACGGGATTAAAAGAGCTCAAAGAAAAAATTTCTCTTTCTTTACAACACGAGGTCAGACATCTGTGCTTGCAGGTTAATCACTCTCAGCTTCCACTGATACAAGAGGAAATATATCAGCAGGGGTATATAGAAGAACTTAAAACTATGAAAGATGGAGAAGTAATGATAAAATGCGTGGTTCGAAAGGAAGCCGCTGCTAAAATTTGTGATCTTTCTGAAGTTCGGTTCTGAAGTTCAGGTTTAATAGTTTAGTTCCCATAATGTATATTATGTAAAGTTTT
>NZ_JAAYFP010000218.1:0-3981 GCF_012728195.1 Candidatus Sordicultor fermentans | reverse complement strand
GGGGTGACGAAAAAGGCAATAGAACCATTCAGGAACAACGGGCAAGGTGATGATAGAAGCATTCAGGGGCAGGCTAAAAACGGCTCGGAAGTCGCCGGGGTGACGAAAAAGGCAATAGAACCATTCAGGGGTGACGAGCAAGGTGCTTTCCCTCCATGTTATTTTTTATCTTTTTCTTTTGTCTTTTTGTATTTTCGTTTTTCAGGGGGTTTATGAGGGGGCGCTGCCCCCTTTATAGTCGATTCACCCTAACCTCTCCCGTCGAGGGCTTCTCTTTTTGTCATGCCTGAAATCTTTTATCAGGCATCCAGAAGTTTTTGCTTTTTCTTTGGTATTTAAATGCTGTGGACCCCTGATAAATATACTCAGGGGTGACGACCTCCTCCCTCCGTCATTCCCGAAATCTTTTATCGGGAATCCAAAGGTTTTAAATACTTCTGGACCCCGGCTTAAAAATTGCCGGGGTGACGAAAAAGGCAATAGAACCATTCAGGAACAACGGGCAAGGTGATGATAGAACCATTCAGGGGCAGGCTAAAAACGGCTCGGAAGTCGCCGGGGTAACAAAAAAGAAAGGAGCTCATAAGGGGGAAATGTTCTCCTTTATACTGGGAAATCTTTTCTTCCCAGCAGTCTTTGTTTTTTTATGTTTCTTTGTATTTTTTCTTTTAGCTTTTTAAAGGGGGTTGTGGGTGGTTTCCCCCTATTGTCAGGTTCATGAGGGGGAAATCTTTCCCCTTTGTACTGGTGGAGCGTTTTCCACTAGTGGTCTTTGCTGTTTATGTTTTTTTTGGTCTCATGCTGCAGGCTGTCTATGGAAATCCACCTAAACGGTCATTACAGGCTTGTAGCGTCAACGCGTGGCAATCTTTCTTTTTCCTGTTCTGGGTGGACTCAAAAGAAGAGATTACCACGTCGCTTACTCTTTGCAAGGGAGACGGTTCGCGAAGAGGCGATGCTCCTTTTTTGTCCGGGGTGGCTCATCGAGCTTTTACATGCTAAAATGATAATTACACAAAAGCAAAAAAGGAGATAGTTTATGGGAGGAATTTGTGATATAGGCATAGTGGGTTTGGCAGTAATGGGGCAAAATTTGGCTTTAAACATGGCTCGCAAGGGTTTTAACGTGGCGGTATTTAACCGCACTGCAAGCAGAACCCAGGATTTTATGAAAGAAAGAGTAAAAGACGAGACTATATTTCCTGCTTATGAGGTGGAAGAATTTCTCTCTCTTCTTGCCCCTCCTCGCCGGGTGATGCTCATGGTGAAAGCCGGGCAACCGGTGGATGATTTCATTCAGTTGTTTGCTCCTCATCTTTCCTCAGGAGACCTTATAATGGATGGAGGAAATTCTTACTATCGGGATACCGACCGCCGCATAAAGGAGGCTGAAGATAAAGGCTTCCTCTATTTGGGGGTGGGAATAAGCGGAGGAGAGTATGGAGCCCTGCATGGACCATCTATTATGCCCGGAGGACACCAGGAAGGGTATCTTATGGTTAAAGATATATTGGAAAAAGCGGCAGCCCAGGCGGAAGATGGCCCTTGCTGCACTTATTTAGGCCCGGGCTCGGCAGGGCACTTTGTAAAAATGGTGCACAATGGCATTGAATATGCTTTTATGCAAAGCATTGCGGAATGCTATCATCTCCTGCGAGAGGTAGAGAAGCTCCCTGCTCCCTCTATCGGCCAGATTTTTGAAGAATGGAACAAAAGTGAAGATTTGAACTCCTATCTTGTGGAAATAACAGCTCAAGTTTTGCAATATATAGACCCCGATACCGGCAAGCCTCTCGTAGATTTAATTTTAGACCAGGCAGAGCAGAAAGGAACGGGTAAATGGGCTTCTCAGGTAGCCCTGGATTTAGGAATACCCACCCCAACCATCAACCAATCGGTAATCGCTCGAAACCTGTCTTCCTTCAAAGAAGAGAGAAAAAGAATAAGCGCTCTTTTCCCCAGAGAAGAAGCAGAAAAAAGCGATGCCCTTTCTCTGCATCTGGAAAAAGCTCTTTTTCTCTCGGAGCTCGCAGCTTTTTGCGAAGGTTTCCATATGCTGCAAGAAGCCAGTTCGGAATTTTCTTATAATCTTAATCTATCGGAAGTTGCCCGTATCTGGAAAGGAGGGTGCATCCTTCAGGCTCGTCTTTTGAACCGAATTCAAGAGGCGCTTAAAGAAGAACCTGGTTTGCTTTTTACCTCTCCCTTGTTTCTGGAAAAAGTTAAGGACTATTTACCGTCTTTGCGGCAAGCTTGCACTCTTGCTCTCCGGGGGGGAATTCCTGTCCCTGCTCTTTCTGCCTCTCTTTCCTATTTTGATAGCTGGAAAAGGGAGTGGTTGCCAGCCAACCTCACTCAAGCCCAGAGAGACTTTTTTGGTGCTCACACTTACCGCAGAATAGACCGGGAAGGTGTTTTTCATACTATCTGGCAAAAGGAGGAAAAGGAATGATTTTATTAGAAAAAGGAGATGCCCATAGCGCTCTTTCTTCCAGAGAAATAGAGGAGAGCTTGCTTCCTGTTCTCTCTTCTCTTCCTCTCGAGAACAAGAAAGTTTTAGTGATTATCCCCGATTCTACTCGCACTGTTCCCATGAAGATCCTCTTTAATGTTTTAGAGAAAGCTCTTTCGGAAAAAGTGAAAAAGCTCGATTTTATGATTGCTCTGGGGACTCATCCTCCTATGAGCGATGAAGAGCTAAAGCGACACCTGGGAGTTACCTATCGGGAGGCCGAAGAACGGGGGATACAGGTTTTCAATCATCGCTGGGATAAAAAGGAAAACCTCCAGGAAATAGGAGTTCTCTCCTCACAAGAGATGGAAGAAATTTCTTCTTCCCTCATTAAAGAAGCTGTGCCAGTAACAATTAATAAAAACATTTTTAACTACGATGAGCTAATCATTGTTGGCCCGGTTTTCCCTCATGAAGTGGTGGGGTTTTCCGGAGGGTATAAATATCTTTTCCCGGGCATTGCCGGAGAAGAGATAACCCACAAGTTTCACTGGTTTTCTGCTCTTATCACCAATCCTAAAGTTATCGGACACAAAGACACTCCAGTGAGGGAAATTTTAAATCGTGCTGCTCGCTTCATTCCCCATCCCATCACCCTGGTTTCCCTGGTGATGAAGGGAGAAGAGGTTTGTGGATTATTTGTAGGTGATGCGCAAGAAGCCTGGTCTCGAGCAGCTGATTTGTCATCTCAAGTAAATATAGTATATAAAGATAGGCCTTTTTCTACGGTTATCTCTATTGCTCCTCCCCTTTACCAGGAGCTGTGGGTAGGGGGAAAGTGTATGTATAAGCTGGAGCCGGTGGTAGCTGATGGAGGGAAGCTCATAATATACGCTCCCCAGATTAAGGAGATTTCCGTAACTCATGGGAAATATCTCCGGGAAGTGGGTTACCATACCCGGGATTTCTTTCTGGCTCAGTGGGAAAAATATCGCCACTATCCCGGGGCAGTTTTGGCTCATTCCACCCACGTTAAGGGGATTGGGAAATACATCAACGGTCAGGAATACCCCCGCATCGAGGTAATACTGGCTACAGGTATCCCCAAGGATGTATGTGAGGAGATAAATTTAGGCTACCTCGACTATCGCACTCTCCGCTTGGAAGACCTTGCCGGTCGGGAGGAAGAAGGGATTTTAGTAGTACCTCGAGCAGGAGAGATGCTCTATAAGCTCTCTGATGGCACCGTTCCCGATATAGATAAGCTGTGAGCAGTTTGTCGCCAACAACAGCAGGGCGCTTTCCTTTCTCTTTGGTTCTGCGATGATAGAAGGGTCATAGGGGGTATTCTCTGCTGAGGGGAAAAGCATCTCTCAGCAGACTTCTTCTTTTTGCTTAAGTTTTTAATTTTTCTCTTTCGGAGATTATAAGGGGGGCGCCGCCCCCCTTATAGTTGATTCACTCTAACCCTCTCCCCGCAAGCTCTCTAAACCGTCCCCCTCACTCCGAGGGCCTCTCTTTTCGTCGTG
>NZ_JAAYFP010000217.1:0-6795 GCF_012728195.1 Candidatus Sordicultor fermentans | reverse complement strand
TTGAACTCTAGAGTCCTCTCCAGAAGGAAAGCTAAGAAACAGATAACCAAATGTCCTTTGATTCTATTTTCTGTCCAGTGAAAGATAGGTCTGACTTCTAAAGTACTTTTCATAATGCGGAAAGATTCTTCTATCTTCCATAAAGTATGATAAGCTTCTAAGGCATCTTGAGGTTTTATATCTTGCTCACTGATTTCTATACCATAGTAACCATCAAGCTTCTCATCTCGGTGTAGAGCTTCTTCATCCACATACCAGGTTTCTTTACTGATATTCTTGAGATATTTCTTACCTCCTCTTTTATTACTGGCAGTAATCTGAGATTGGTTCTGTAAAAGTAATTGAGCTTTCTCTAGGAGTCTCTTCCTATCTTCCCGGTCTTTCTTAGCTCTTGTGGAAGAATAGGTGATGATGAGTTTCTCTTTCAGCTCATAAGTTTTACCTTCTTTTCTGAAACTGTTAAGGTAGTCTACTACTTTGTATCTCACTTCTTCCTCCGGAGGAGAATCTAGTTCTAGGTAACCTTCCGGGTTAAAGATTTGCTCTTCCACTTCTTTACCCATATTCTTGAGTCGAGCAGCAAAGATATAGCCATAGTTTCTATCTGTGATTCTTTTTAAGTTCAGTTTACTGTTAACCCCTCGGTCAGCTACAATGATTACCCGGCGTATACCAAAACGCTTCTCCAGTTTATCTAAAGCAGCTTCTAAAGTTTTACCATCAAAAGTATTGCCGGGGAATAGTTCATATCCCACCGGTCGACCGGCACAGTCTATCAATAATCCCAGTACTACCTGGACTTCATTGAACTTCCCATCTTTACTGAAACCAAAATCTCTCAAACTATCTGCTCTCACGCTTTCAAAAGAGAGAGTGGTAACATCATAGAATACTACATCTACCTGCATATTGAATAAGCTTCTCTGTTTATGAAAGATCCTCTCCTCTAACTCTTCTTTATGATCACAGAGGATATCTAAAGAGCGATACAGGTGATGGAGCTCTACCGGAGGTAAGTTAAAGTAGCGGTTTTGATGGTGGTAGGTTCCCAGCTTACTACGGGGCTCTAATAAGTGCTGGATAACCATGAGAAAACAGGCCTCATTTAAAGGAAACTGGATCTTTCTTTTTTCCTGTATCTGAGTCAGTATCTTATCCAGTTCAAACATCTTCCATATCTTCTCATATACTATATAACCCCAGTTGACTATTTGAGCTTCAGAAAAAGAAGAGAGGTCTACTCTATTTTTCAATCCTGATAATTCCTGGAGACGGATAGCTAAACGCTGGATACTGGGATTGTTGGCTATCTGATCCAATCTACCTAAATTTAATAATACCTCTTGTTTGACCACCCCATTTTCTCTATAGGAGCGAACCAGTTGCGCATATTCATATTTTCCTGACTTAGTCACCTTGATGAACATGAGTGTATTATATCACTTAATATGGAGTATGTATAGCATTATAGCTATTTTATTTATACATTATTGCCACTACACTTTTAGAAGAATTAAATATGAATGTCTGTATTTACTGGGTTTGAGGCATCAGAATAGGTGAAAATCAGCAGAAAGTGTCAAAGTCGGGAAGTCAAAATGGTGAAGCCTATAATCCTCGATAGACTCTGGATAGGGAATAGGAAAAAGTGCATCTTGTGAGGGCTGCCATAGAGAATGATAATGCTCAGATATTCAGAGCCTTAGGGATAAAGATTCCCAAGTTTATTCTCAGTGAAACTGTAGTGGAGTAAACAAAAAAGAGACTCTTTTTTCCTTGATATATCAATGTTTTTAAATTACAGCTGTCAAAGTCAGGTACTACTTTACCAACTTACAATCCAGTAGAATAAAAGTTCAGGATCAGGTAGTAGTATGATTGGAGCTGAGCGAACAGTAAACCCACCGAGCAAGCTTTCTCTCGAGCTTTTTTAATGCTCTCTTTTTATGTGTCCTTATTGTGCTTCGGGAGATGCCGAGCTTTATCCCAGCTTCCGTTTCTGATAAGCAGTCATAATAAAGTAGATATATAACTTCCTTTTGCCGGGGGATAATATATCAAGAGGAAGGTGTATATCCTTTCTCCTCCTCTTCTATAAAACAAGATACTGGGAGCAATATCTCTCCACCTTTCTTATATACTATCAACCCTTCTTTTTCGTCACCCCAGCAACTTTCGAGCCGTTTTTAGCCTGCCTCTGAATGGTTCTATCAGGGGTCTAAATTATTTAGGGGCAAGAATATCTGGATGCCTGATTAAAGATTTCAGGTATAACAGAAAAGGAAGTCCTCGACGGGAGAGGGGAAAAAGGAGTAACCTCACCTCCAAGGGTCGCCATTCTTCCTCAGGATACCACCCCAGAGTCAATCGCGAGTTCGTTACATCGCTTACGTGGCAATCTTGTTTTTATTTCCTGAGGTAATTCAATAAGGAGATCGCCGCGGTCGGCCCCTGGCCTCCCTCGCGATGACAGAGGGGAGGAGCTTCCTGCGATGGCAGATGGAGGTCATTGTAATAACAGATAAGAGTGGATTTCTTTAAACTTCGACTCTAATACTGACTCTAATACTACTAAAATTGGATGGCGAGGCTTCTTTTTTCTCTTCCTTTAAAATGTTTCCTCTTTAAAACTCCTGTGATAGGTTTACGGTGGCCTCAGCAGTCTGTGCTTGGTAGCAAGTTATGTTAAAATACAGAGAGTAGAAGCCTGGCTTTTTGGGCGCTCGTAGCAAACAAACCTTGGGGTGGTAAAAAACTCTTTATATAGCTTTTGGGAGGAGGTGGATATGATTGGAGAGCGAAGACACACAGTTGCCCAGAGAAAGATATATTTGGGTAGCTTGGGTAGAGACAAGTTTGGTAACATTTTGCTTTGGGAGAATTGAAAATGAGTAACCACTACGAAGGTAAAAGCGGAGTTAATGTAAAACGTCTTGTTCAGAATATTGCAGATCAATATCCTTTTAAACCTCAAATTGCTACAGTTGTTGAACTGGTGGCGAATTCTCTTGATGCAAAAGCTTCCTTGATAGAAATAGTTCTAAATAAAGAAGAAGGGATCTTAAGTGTGAAAGATAACGGCTTGGGAATGGATAAGAAGCGGTTTAGGGAATATCATGATTTTGCCGCTTCTGCTAAGACAAGAGGAAAAGGTATTGGATTTGCTGGTCAAGGTGCTAAGCTCGCTTTAAATTTTTGTAAAAAAGTTTTAACTGAAACTTGGTCGTCTAACTATCGGGGTTATTCAGAATGGTTCCTAAAAGGTAATGAAGCACCATATAAAATTTTTGATAATCAGATTTTAACTCTTGATAGTCTTGGAACAAAAGTTGCTCTTTATCTGAATAAAGAGAGCGCTGATTTTTATACAGAAGATTTAATAAAAGAGACCATACATGAACATTACTTTCCATTAATTGATCCTAAACTTAAACTAAAAGAAGCTTACAAAAATTTTTATGAAGAAGGAGTAAAAATTTTATTTAATAATAAAGAGATAATATTAGATTTATCTATTGAAGATGTACTTGAGGAGAAAAGAGATATAGTAATTTCTATACATCGTAAACCAAAAGCAATTGGTTTAGTTGGTCGAATAAAAGGTGCAAATTTTTTGCCCCCAGGCATTATGGTCTGTACCTATGGAAAAGTAATTGAAAGAACTCACTTTAAAAAGGAGCCAAAGGAAAAAGAAAAAATTATTGGCTGGATTGAGGCACCATATTTAATTGAAGCTGTAACTACAGATAAATGCAGATTTCAAGCCGGGAATAAAATATGGGAAGGATTTTTTAGGAAAGCACAAAGCGAATTTTCCAGATGGCTTGAGGAAACTGGTCTTTTAGAAAAACCTATAAGGAGAGAGTTAGACTATGCTAACTTAGAGGAAGAAATAAATTCTATATTAAAGAATCTTCCAGAGCTTTACTCCTTTGGAAGTGGAATCCAAAGAGATGTAGCAATACAAGATGCAGAAGGTGAGGAGAAGGAAATGGGTGAGGGGACTCAAAAAGTCCCGGGAACAAAAGGCGGTGAAACTACAGGTGAAGGAGTCGCTGTTTACCCCGGAGATGAATTAGGAAGAGCGCCGACAACTGAACCTGGAGAAGGCACTCCCGCTACACCTAAACCCAGAATTATTAGGGGTGGGATAAGAATAGCCGAGGATGAAAGACCAGATTTGGATCAGGAGGCGTGGTTTGATGGTGAAAGTGTTACTGTTAATAAATCGCATCCCGCATACGCAAAATCAAAAAAGAATGAATTATTAAATTATCACTTACTTAAATGTGTAATTATGGAGCTTATTAGATTTAATTTGGAAAGAGAACCAGAGCCTTCGTATCAGAGAGTTTTTGATCTTCAACAGAGATTCTTTAAACTATGGGGTGAGCAGTAATGAGTGAAAAAATAAAAATACCTGTAGAGATAAAATCGGTTAAAGATCCAAAAGGGGAGGCAAAATTAAAAGCTACTGTACCTATGAATGTTATATTTGATAAAAGTTTTGACGCCAAATGGCTTGAAGAGGAGCTAGTAAAATTTGAAAGAAAGTATTTCTATTTAGTCACTTGTTTAAAAGCCCTTTCAGATGCAATCCGTTTCCAAAAACAAAGAGATGGGAGGGTATTATTGTATTGGGAACTTGGAAATAAAATAGTGAGTTTCACCGAAGATAGTGATAACGCTATCTTATTTGTCGAAAATCTTACAAAGTCATTAGTAAGAGATGTTGGGATTTCAGAAAAAATTTTTTCACGATGTAAACGGTTCAGGATTAATTATCCTGATCTAACCCAAATTGATCCTGCAAGGTCTTTTAACAGTTATGTTGCAACCTTTGAAAAAGGGTATCTCTCAAGAAGAAATACATAAGAAACGAAAAATAACTGGAGAAAAATGGGTTTCGCTTGCTCAAATTGTATCTTTGGTAAAACTTTTCAAAATCTACAAGAATATAAAATGGCGAATTTATAAGATGGGGTAAAAATGACGGAGATAAAGGATATTGTCAAAACTTACAAATCTGAAGAGAGGAATAAAATTCATCCTTTCTCAGAGTGGTCCAGGAGAGAAGTTTTTGAGAAGCTGGTTAGGCCTTTCCTCGTAGCTATGGGTTACAATCCCGACCAGATTAACTATGATGATACAAAAGGCATTGTGGAGCTTAAGATACGGGAAGATTTAAAGATAGTTGTATATGTTGCATCGATTCAGGAGGAACAAAGATTTTTATCGAATAAAACTGGTGCCCCTGTGGATACATTACCTGACCCCGAAACTGGTAAGCCCAAATACGAGATGGCAATAGTAACCAACTTTGAAAAATGGTTCTTTTATTTTGATGGTAAAGAGATTTATGCCGTGGCAGGAGAAAGGCTTGAAGAAGAATATGACACGGTAAAACTTCTTATTTCCAGAGATGCTATGGAGTCTGGAGGGTTTAGGGAGGTTGCGAGGAGGCTTTTGCATAAAGAGGATAACGAGCCTCTAAGGCAGGAGCTGAATGTCTTAAGGGTAAAAATTGCCAACAAGATACTTCAGGAAAGAACAAATACTCAATATCTAAAAAACCCAGATGGCTCTTACAATAACGAAATTTTAAATGAAATAACCACCCGCTGGATAACAAGATTCTTAGCTTTGAAGCTTGCTGAAGATTCTGGGATAAGTTTCAATTTTACCTTGAAGGATATAATAAGAAGTTTTGAGCTCTCTGGAAAAGTAGCAAAACCTGTCCCGGGGGCAAAAGTAAAAGAAGAGACCTTGAGTAATGCCATAAGAGCTTTGATGAACGAGTTTGAGAGAAGGTTCAATGGCGGAATTTTCATGTATGAGGAAGGGGTTGATTATATAACCATTCCCGATGCTGCCTTTTTTGACATGCTTAATTTTACAACAGGTTGGTCTTTTACTCTGGAAGATGCAAGAATCATAGGCTTTGTTTATGAAAGATTTTTGGGGCAGGAGATTGTGGTTGAGGAAAGAAAAGGTGGACCTGAAGCAGTTTTAAAAAATATAGGAGAAGCAAGAGGGAGAAGAAAAGCAGGAGGTATTTATTACACCCCTAAATATATTGTTGATTATATAGTTGAAAATACGCTGGGGGAAATTTTAAAAGAGAAAAGGGAGGAAATAGATAACGCAGTAGAGAATCTCGATGTTGATAAATTTACAGAGGCTCTCCGGGAGGTTAAATCACTTCGTGTTCTTGACCCTGCCTGTGGCAGTGGCTCTTTTCTTATAAAAGTTCTCGCTGAGTTTAAGAATTTCTATGAAAATATTGGAGAGAAAGCAGAAAAAATTAAAGGGGGGATTGATACTTTAAGGAGAAAAAAAACCAAAGGCCAGTTACTTTTTACCAGAGATGAGGAGGTTTTAGAACTTGAAAGCAAGTGGGAAGAGCTGGGAAGAGAAGTTGACGAGGTTAAATTTCCGGGGACTTTTGCCTTGAGGCACAATATCTATGGTGTTGACCTTGACACTAAAGCAATTGATATTACCGCCTTTACTTTAATGGTTCAAGTTTATGATGAGCTAAAAAATGGGGCAAGATGTCCAACAATGATTGATGAGAACCTTAAAGTTGGTAACTCATTAGTTTCTGCGATAGTGCCTGATGAAAGAGGGGGGTTTATCTCAAGGAAAGAACTTGAGAAATTTAAAGATGATATAAGCAATCTTATTGAATTGAGAGAAGCTGGAAAGGGCATAGATATTTTAGATGATGGAGGTTTGAGAAAACTTTTAGAAGAAAATTTTGACGATGTGGTTGGTGTATATCTTCATATAAAG
>NZ_JAAYFP010000216.1:0-1505 GCF_012728195.1 Candidatus Sordicultor fermentans | reverse complement strand
TTAAATTCTTTAGCAGCTGTAGGACTTTGGAAATATGTTGGTTTTTGTGTGGTACTTTTTTTGTCTGGTTTAAAGTCTATCCCGGGTGATATTTATGAGGCGGCTAGAGTAGATGGTGTTAATTCGTTGCAGCAGTTAATTTATATAACTATTCCCAATTTACGCAGTTCATTTTTGTTGGTATCAATATGGAGTATAATTCAAGCTCTCAAGGTTTATGATCAGGTAGTTGTAATGACGAATGGTGGACCTGGAAATTTAACCTTGGTTTTATACTTGTACGCATGGAAAAACGCCTTTGAATTCTTTAATATGGGTTACGCTCAGGCGATTGCTTTGTTCATAGCTGTTTTAGCTTTTACCATATCATTTATATTCAATATTATTCTGAAGCCTGAGAGGAAGTGATTGTGTGATGCAATATATTAAAAAATATAAAACAGGAAATATATTAGTTGTTATAATAGGTATTCTAGTATCATTAATTATTCTATCTCCTATTATCTGGATTATACTTACATCGTTTAAAAGTGTAGAAGAAATTTACAGCATTCCCTTAACGATTTGGCCAAGAGAAATAGTTTTTACAAATTATTTAGATGTGGTTGGCAAGCTACCTGAATTTCCTATTTATTTTTTTAATACAATTAAAGTTACATTAGGCACTATTTTATTAGTTTTGCCTTTGAGTGCAGCTTCTGGTTATGCGCTTGCCCGTAAAGATTTTTATGGTAAAAAGTTAGTTAACTCAATGATTATAGCGTTTATAGCGATTCCATATATTGTTTATCTGGTGCCGATTTATATATTAGAAGATATTTTAAACTTACTCGATACTAATCTAGGTCTAATTCTTCCCTACACCGCGTTGAATTTACCGCTGGCTAGTATTATTATGCAATCTGCCTACGGAGAGTTGCCAGGTGAACTTGAAGAAGCAGCTTATATAGATGGTGCCAGCAGTTTTCAAATATGGCTGAGGGTATTAACGCCGTTAGTTATCACATCATTGGCTACGGTAACTATTTTTACCTTTATAGCTGTTTGGGAAGAGTTTATGTTTGCTCGGACTTTGATGGTAGAAACTTCGGCTCAGACACTATCTGTAGGTTTACCAAATTTGAAGGTTGAGGCTAAGTCGTGGGCTTATGGCACACTAAGCGCAGCATTAACTCTTTCTCTTGTTCCTATTAGTCTAGTATTTGTTATTTTAAGAAAATACTTTATTGAGGGTTTACTGAAAGGCTCAATAAAAGGCTGAATTCAATATTAAGGATTTTTAGCAACTAGAAGAAGTATGGAAGAAAAATAGTTCTCGTAGGGGGAATGCATAAGTTTTTCTTTAGCTGGTCTAAGGAAGAAATGGAAAGATATTTTATTAGCACTATCAATTCTATGAGAGGAAATAGCGCTTACATTTGGATGGACAATGGAGGAATTCCGGAAGATATTACTGTCGATAAATTTCAGTTCTACTTGAGTATTAGTAAGAAATATCGTTATAG
>NZ_JAAYFP010000215.1:0-1804 GCF_012728195.1 Candidatus Sordicultor fermentans | reverse complement strand
TTCTACTAGGAGGCCCAAAAACTTTCCAGAGTTCCAAAGAATGCTTTTCATTTCTTGCTACATAAAATTTTAGGTTAGGGTAAATGCTCGTATAGTACTCTTTTGTTTTCTCATACATTTCATAAGTAGGAGGTATTTCCATAGTGGTATCAGTAAAGATTACAATATAGTCATCAGGAGATAAAGTCCGCGAAACTAAATCCAAAACTACCTGAGAATCTTTTCCTCCACTATAAGATACGATGACTTGATCTACTTTGTCTTTGTATTTTTTAAAAGTATCCTGAATAAAATCTATTGCTTCATTTTCTAAGACTTCCAGAGCTTCGAGATTCTTTTCTACCATTAATTTAACATTTACGGGTTCTAAAGAGAGCTTTTTATATCCATCTTCTAACTTTATCTTTGGCTTTTCAAAAATCCCTCCTCCTTTAGCAGAGGCTACAAGTTTCCCCTTGTAATAATATCTCCTTCCAGTATTCCAAAGAAGCGGTTCTTCCACCTTAGGATAATCCCAGAATTCGTTAAAACCTAAAAGGTCTAACTCTTCATAAAACACAGGTCTTGGAGGAGAAAAGCCATTAGCAGAGGAATTTACTAATAAAATACCACCGCTTTCTGTATCCCATTCTATCTCAAACATTTTTGTCCATTCTCACCCCCCATTTGTATTAGCAAAACTTATACTGGAGGAAGAAAAGCAATACCCCAAATGCAGTTTAAACCATCCTCTGATTTTTGTCGAGACAACAAGTCGACAAAGTTTTAAATAATTTATAAAGGTATACTTACGGTTAATTATATTTACCAAATACAGGTTGTGCATTGTTCTTATTAGTTGGGTCTCTCCCAATAACCACGCTTCTGCATCCTCAAAGTTGTTATAGATGCGAAATTCCTGCCCCTTATTGGATTCTGACAAGAACTCCTTAAATCGCTGTGATGTGATTTTTGCGTCGAGAATGGCGACCGCTTTAATATTGTAATTTCTGAGCTTTTGCAGTACTAATCCCGCTACCCGGGTAGAAAGGAGCAAAAAATCCTCCGACAGACAAGCGGCAGGCAGCATAAGCAAATTTGTTCCATGCTCTACACAGGCCGAAATCAAGGCTAATCCATCTTCTTCAGTTTTGATTTGCCCTCCTGTAACGACAATGTAAATCTGCCCGTTTTTATTTATTGGTGTATACTCCATTTATTCACCCATTCTTAATTGATTTTTCTCTGGTTTTAGCAAGCGACGAGGTTTTCCGATGTACCTTGCCAATCCAAGCAAGCTCGTTTTCATAGAATTGCCTGTTGTTCTCGATTGCCAAATCTCGAACAACAGATTTGAAGTTTTTCTGTCTGTTTTTCTTAATTCTATCATATTCAATTTCTCATAAGTGATTTTTGTTTTTCTTTAACTTCTTGAAAAACAACACCACTTTCAATCAAGCTGTAACGAAGTAAAATAAAAAAGTGGATGCCGTTATGGTAAAGTAAGTCTTGTGGAGAATTTTATAGTAAGGAGATCACCCGCTAAGAGGATGATACGGGAGAGTGAAGCGTGAGACGGGAGTCTTTGATGATGAATTTTCAGGTAGAGACCATTATCAAATGTAAAAGGTAAGAAAATCAATCAGGTGCGAATCAGGAGAGAGAAAAACGCCAGATGAAGGATGGAAACACCAAAGAACCATTATATTAGACCGAGGGGGAGAGCTCATGATTTCTATCTTTTTAAAGGTTAAAATATGCCTTGACTTATGGACTGTAATACAAATTCTGCCGAGCTTTATTTTTGCCATTAGTGAGCTTGAGG
>NZ_JAAYFP010000214.1:0-1874 GCF_012728195.1 Candidatus Sordicultor fermentans | reverse complement strand
AGACCCTGTCTGGATTTTGAACTGGGTCTCTGTTGTGCTCCCTGTCTGGGTTCAGTAACTAAAGAGGAATACGGAGAGAGAGTGAAAAAAGCTCAAGATTTTTTGAATGGCGATTATGAAAGAGTTCTTTCCTGGCTGGCGCAGGAGATGTGGAAGAGGGCAGAGGAGCTGGATTTTGAAGAGGCAGCCCGTTATCGGGATAGGTGGGAAGCAGTGAACAAAATTGTGGCTCGATATCAACTGGTTCTCCCCAGGGCAGAAGATGTAGATTTTATTGATATGGCTGGCGATGAAACCCTGGCTTCTCTTATAGTGCTCCGGGTGAGAAAAGGACGCTTGATAGGAAGCGAGAGTTTTCTCACATCAGGCGGGAAGAGAGAAGAGATATTGAGAGAATTCGGGGAGGAATTTTATTTGAATAGGTTTAACCTTCCTTCCCGGGTGTGCTGGGAGGGAGGAGAAATACCTGAAATAGAAGAAGAGTATGCTATAACTTTTACTCCTCCTCTAACCCGGGAAGAAAAAGAGATGATGACTTTTGCTCGGAGTAATGCGGAGAAGAATTTAGAAGTAGAAAAACTAAAAATGGAAAAAAGAGAAAGAGCTTCAGAAAAAGCAAAAGAAGAGCTGCAAGCCCTCTTAGGTATTCCGTCACCCCCGGAGTGGGTAGAGGGAGTGGATATCTCCACTTTCCAGGGAGGAGAAACAGTGGGAGCCGTAGTTTCCTTCAAAAATGGATTACCGGATAAAAATAATTATCGGAAGTTCATCATTCGAGAAACTGACTATCCTAATGACTATGAATGTTTGAGAGAAGTATTAGAAAGACATCTCCGTTCTCTTCAAGAGAAATCTTCTCCTTTTCCCGATTTAATTCTTGTAGATGGGGGGATAGGGCAACTTAACGTGGCTTTGGAGGTTTTGGAGAACCTGGGAGTTGAAGTTCCTGTTGTATCTTTAGCTGAGGAGTGGGAAGATATATATCTTCCCGGGGAACACCAGCCCTTGCGCCTGCCTCCTCACTCTGAGGCTTTACAATTTTTGCAGAGAGTGAGAAACGAGGCTCACCGCTTTGCCATCACTTTTCACCGCTTGCGGCGTAATAAACAATCTTTTGGTTCGATTTTAGAAGAAGTGAAAGGAATAGGACCAAAGAGGAAGAAAAAACTTCTTTCTGCCTTTAATGATTTAAGAGAGATTTTAGAGGCCGACTCTCGGGAAGTTAGTAAAAACCTGGGTATTCCCGAAAAAACTATAGAAGAAGTTAAAAAACAACTGGAGAAAAACTTATCTCGTGGATTTTAGAACTTTTCTCAAAGATGAAATTTACGCTCAGATTCCTTCCTCTCTTCCCATGTGTCGAGCGGAATGGTGGGGAATGTTTCGGGGAGGAGGAACAATTAAAAGGAGAGAAAGTAATAGCTATCTTTCCTTTTCTCATACCGATTTAAGTTTAATAAAAAAGTGTTTGTGGCTGAAAAATAAACTTTATCCTCACCTTCCTCATTTTCTCTTGCAAAAAGAAAAAAGAGGGATTAATGCCGGAAAATGGTATTCTCTGGATATCCTCTGGGAGGAGAATTTCTGGGAGGAGGGAGGATTTTCTGATGCTTCTCTCTTGAAAGATATGCTTGAGGGGAAAACTGCCCGTGCTTTTTTGCGAGGGTTGTTTGAAGCCCGGGGTTATATCTCGGACCCCTTGCATCATTATCACTTAGAAATTGGCCCTCTTCCTTCTGATCTGGTTTTTGTAGTTCTTGAGCATCTGGAGGAAAAGAATTTACCCTTTCAGTTTCGGGAGCGAAAAAAAGAGAATTATATTTATACCAAAAATTCTTCCGTTATTGGTTCTTTCTTGCACTATCTGGGAGCTT
>NZ_JAAYFP010000005.1:0-10536 GCF_012728195.1 Candidatus Sordicultor fermentans | reverse complement strand
TTATTTCCTATCACATCCATCCGGGTCTGGTGATTTTTAAGACCAGAAACTCCGGAAAACAGAGAACGCATCATTTTTAATTTACCTCCCTTCGGGGAGCTCCCCTAAGGACCAGCTCCCTAAGCAATAATCGCTGAATCAATATTGGTAAAGATATTATCTTTTCGAGAGTTAGAATCCATACAGGTTACCACCACTCGCTCCGGGACATTCACCACAAAAGCCACTTCTCCCACCAAAACGAGAGAGTTTCTTCCTCCTTTTTCCCTCACTTTTTGCACCGCTTCTTGCAGGCGCTCTACAGTATCGGGAGAAAGAGGTATATCTCTTTCTTTTATCCTTCTTTGAGCGTGTAGGGAAAAGCTCAACTCCTCTTCTTGAAGAATCCGCTCAAAATCCCCGCCAGTCTCTGTCTTGCGACGAAGAGGAGTAGAAGAAGAAGGTTGAACCTCAGGAACAAATTCCCGAAAATTTTCTATCTTTTGAACCATCAGCTCTCTCCCACTTTAACTACTTCACTGATATTGTATTCTCTCTCTCCCACTTCTAAAACCACCTGCTCTTCTTTAACTGTTACTCCTTCCACTTTCCCCACTGTTCCATCAGTTAACTCTACTTCTTTACCTACAAGAGAAGAAGCGTTCAAAAAAAGTAGAGATTGTAAGCTTTTATTGGCATTTTGCATCTCCTCTAAAGCACTGTATTGAGCCAGTTGCGCACTGAATTCCTGGTCGCTCAGAGGATCCAGTGGATTTTGCAAACGGAGCTGAGTCACAAGAAGCTGCAAAAAATCGTGCTTATCTAAGGTATTCTTTCCTCTTTCACTTGTCTCCGTTGCTTGCGTTCCTACTGCTTGAGTTCCCATTATCAATCTCTTCACCTCCTCAAACTAAAACATTAACTTTCCCTGAAGAGTCATCTAACAGAGAGAAAGTCACCGCATCTCCTTCTTCGGAAGAAAAAGAAGAAGAGAAGTAATTAGGTCTTCCAGAATGGGAAAAGTAGTGACCATTTTGATTCAGATAGTTATTCATCCACAATCCCTGTTCATTCAACTGTGCTTCTAAAACAGGAAGGTTTTTTACTACTATTTCCTGGGTGCGAGGATCAGATATCTGCCACACACATTCTACTCGATTGTTATCTTCTCGCACTTGAATCACGATAGAACCCAGAGATTCCGGTTTGAGCTGAATCACCACTTCTTTCTCGCCCTCATTCTGGCTGACCATCTGAAGAACACGATCAAATATCTTTGGTATTTCACTCTTTTCTACCTGAGAAAAATCGATCGTTTCTTCTACTGGAGAAGTCTCTCTTCCTCCTGGTGCTCCTCCGTAAAAATCAGAAGCCAATTCCACCTTTTTCTCCTGAGCAGTGTTTTTTGCCTTCTCTGTCTCCAGAGGAGGTAAGCCTTTCACAGTTTCTGTCTCTTCCCCGGAGAGACTCTCCTCTTCAGAGGTAAAAACCAATCCTTCCCGGGGGGCTACTTCTTCTATGGTATCTTCTTCCAACCCCGAAGAAAACTCCGGAGTGATTTCTTCTACTGTTTCCACCTCAAGAGGAATGATTTCTTCTCCTTCTTCACTCACTACTGATTCACCCTCTACCTCGTTACCCGGTATAACAAAACCTGCATCTCCAGGAGTGATTTCTTCTCCTTCCCCGGCAAGAGGTAAGTCATCGATGATAAGATGCTCTGGTTCACTTTCCACCTCATTACCTGGCAGGATAGAACATCCCCCACCAGTAGAGCACCCTCCCTGCCCTAAAGAACATTCTGAAAGGGAACTATTTTCAAGAGGGTAAGAAAAAACCTTCTCTTCTAAGAAGGTAACGAGATAATCTATTAACCTGCCCAGTAACTCACTGAGAGCCTCCTTGTCTCCGGAGATTTGAAAAGTAAACTCTCCATTTTCTCCTGTTCCGCCACTCACCAGCACTTTCCCCTTCTCTCCTAAATTGAGAGTAAAACTGATATTCTCCACTTCAGAGAGAAAGCTATCTATCGTTTTTTTCCATCCCTCCACTCCAAGTATCTCCTCAAAGGAAGAATTACAGCAATTAGAGAAAGCACAAGCTCCGGGAGTAGCAGTTTCTACTACAGAAGAAGAGCAAGGAGAACAGCTACTTACTGCCGGGGTGGAGGAAAAGCTGCAATCTTTAACCGGCGCGGTTTCTCCCCAACCCAGAGAAAAAAGAGAAGGAATTAGAAATTGCTCAAAATTCGAGCTCTCTTTCTCTTCTCCCTTTTCCACTTTTTCGGGATAAAGGCTGCTATTATTTTTCACGTCCCTGCTTTCTACCGGCAAAAATATAAAACCATCCATTTTTTCACCTCCCTTCCATCATTTTTTTCATGATTTCTGCCGCTCTTTCCACCGGAAAAGCATTCAATATTTCGGCTACATTTCTTTCTTTCATAACCGAAAGTATTTCCACCACCTCCTCATCAGAAAGTTTTTCCATAATTCGGGATGCTTCTTCCGGCTCCATAGCGGTATAAATCTTGGCCAGACGAAAAATTTTTTCTTCCCGGGAAGAAGAGTCGACATCTTCCCCACCTGTTTCCGAGGAAGGTTCTTTTATTTCAGATGGTGTATCCACTACTACTTCCTCCTTTGAGAACTCTTCTATCACGGGGTTTTGAGGTCCTACTTTCTCTAAAATAGGGCCAGGGTAAATAACCTGACTTTCAATTTCTTCTTTTCTTACTATCAAATTTTCTGAATCTCCCTCCTGCCCTGAAGGCATGCGCATAAAATATAAAAAAGGTAAATCGATAATTCCTACAAAATTGAGAAAGAAAATTAGAGTAAAAGCAAAAACCAGAATGGGAAATATTGTCTCTGCCCAGCTACTTTTTCTTCTGGAAGCTTTATTTCTGGCCGTTTTTTCTCTTCTTTTCTGGATATCCATCTCTTTACTGGCCACCGGCTCTATTATCCTCCTATTACCTTCTTTACAAACCTTTGAGTTTCTGGAAAGGGAGGGATACCTCCATACTCCTTCACCCGAGAAGGACCAGCATTATAAGCGGCAAGAGCCAGAGGAAGGCTGCCGAACTGATTTAATAGGCCCCGTAGATATCTCATTCCCCCTTCTAAGTTCTCCCGCTCATCAAAGGGGTCTTTCACCCCTAAATCCTGACAGGTTTGGGGCATAAGCTGCATCAATCCCATGGCTCCCCGAGGGGAGACGGCGTCAGGGTTAAAGTTAGACTCCACTTCAATCAATTTCTTCGCTAAACAATGATCTATCTGATATTTCTGGGCGTACTCCTTTATTAAATCCTCAAAGGGGGTGGCCTCAGAGGAAGAGTCAACATTAGTTTTTCTTTCTTCCAGCGAAGAAACTCGTCGGGAACCAAATTTTTCCTCGATTTCCCCTATCCGGGATATGAGTCTTTCCAGATGACAAGGAACCACAATACTCTACCCCCTTTTATACCTGTGGATGGTGATTTCATCCAGGTTTTTCTGGTCATTCCTAGCTACCTCTATTTTAAAATTCTCATAATCTTTGTCTTTCAATTTTTCCATAACTTTTCTATCAATTGCCGCCTCCATTAGCTCTTCTCTGGTTTTGCGCATTTGTTCTTCCAGTTGCTTCAGTGAATCCTTAATTATCTCTACCCTCTTTTCCAGGTTCTCGAGATACCATTCATAAAACATTTCCTCTTCAACCCGAAAATCGGCATTCACTTCTCTTTTTTCCCGGCGCTCCACCAGAGCCCCCTCTTTTTTCTTCTCCAGAGAGAGAAGATGCCCTTTTTGAGCCTCAATTATTCTTTCCAGTTCTGCTACCCGGGCTCCAATCAGGTCTTCCCTGACTTTACGAACATCTAAAACTTTCTGCAGCTTGAATTCATACCCTTTCATTTATTATTCTTCTCCTTCAAAGAGCTGAAAAAGAAGAGCCTGAGTTTCTTCCCAGGAAAAACTCTCTTCTATCTCCTGGCGCAAAAATTCCCTCACCCTGTCTATCATCGCTAAAGCGTAATCAATGCGAGGGTTAGAACCACGCTCATAAGCACCAATGTTTATCAAATCTTCTGCCTCCCGATAAGTAGCCAGAACTTCTCGCAATTTCTGAGCCATATGTTGCTGTCTCTTATCAGTAATATCAGGCATAAGGCGACTTACGCTCTGCAAAACATCTATAGAAGGATAATGTCCTTCAAAAGACAAGTTACGGGAAAGAACGATATGCCCATCCAGAATAGCTCTTACTGCATCAGCAATGGGCTCATTCATATCATCCCCTTCTACCAATACTGTATAAAGAGCGGTGATGCTTCCCTGCTGCGAATTTCCCGTTCTTTCCATCAACCGGGGAAGCAAGGTAAACACTGAAGGGGTATAGCCTCTCGTAGTAGGTGGCTCTCCCACCGCAAGACCTAATTCTCTTTGAGCCATGGCCAGACGAGTGACTGAATCCATGAGAAAAAGAACATCTTTTCCTTTATCTCTAAAATATTCAGCAATAGCAGTAGCACAAAAAGCAGCTTTAATTCGCAACAGTGGAGCCTTATCCGAAGTAGCTACCACAAGACAACTCCGGCGCAAGCCTTCTTCTCCTAAGTCTTTTTCAATAAACTCTTTTACTTCTCTTCCTCTTTCCCCCACCAGAGCTATAACATTGACATCACTCTGAGCATAACGAGCAATCATTCCCAAAAGGGTGCTCTTCCCTACTCCGCTTCCGGCAAAAATACCCACTCTCTGTCCCTTCCCGCAGGTGAGCACTCCATCTATAGCTTTAATTCCCAGAGGTAAAACTTCCCTGATGGGCTTTCTATCCAAGGGAGGAGGTGGTTCACGATCCAGAGGATATTCTGTCTCTCCCTCTATAGGACCTTTGCCATCCATAGGACGACCCAGCGCATCTAATACCCGTCCCAGCAAGTCTTCCCCCACTTTTATTTTCATTTCTTTTCCCAGAGCTATAACCTCACTTCCCAGCTCAATTCCGCTTCTTTCTCCTAAAGGCATAAGTAAAGTTCTCTCTCCTCGGAAACCCACTACTTCAGCTAATATCTCGTTTTCCCTGTCCAGTGAGCGCACCCGACACAACTCCCCCACCCGACAGGAAGGGCCTTGAGATTCCATCACTATTCCCACCGATTGCAGAACTTTTCCATTTAAGCGCAAGGGATCGATATTCTCAACTATTTCTTTCGCCTTAGA
The DNA here is from genome assembly GCF_012728195.1 of Candidatus Sordicultor fermentans. NCBI lineage: Bacteria > Pseudomonadati > Atribacterota > Atribacteria > Atribacterales > Candidatus Caldatribacteriaceae > Candidatus Sordicultor > Candidatus Sordicultor fermentans. Next base: position 5,347 of record NZ_JAAYFP010000005.1, on the reverse strand, counting down.
AAAATCAAGCACTGGTTCCCTCCTCTAAAACCTGAAACAACTCCTCTTTAATGTTTTCTAACTGAGTATCTATTCGAGCATCTATGCTGCCAAAAGCAGTTTCTATCAAACATTCTCCTCTTTTTAAGCGATGGTCCTCTTGAATTTCCAGATAATCTATCCCGTCTATTTTCCTCATCAATTCTTCTCTTATTTCCCGAACCAGGTTATATTCTTCTTCACTCACCCGTAAAACCACTCGCCCCCGGTTGCTCAGCTTTTTCAAAGCCTTCTCCACCAGACGTTCGATAAATGGTTCTCTTTCTACCTCCCTTTCTATAATTTTCCGGGCAATAACAAAGCTAAGTTCCAGAAGAGGCTCTTTCATTTTTTCTATCATTTCTTCTCGATAATTATAAATCTCTAAAAGCTCTTGCTCCCAAACAGCCACCTTCTCCTGCCATTCTTTGTGTACCTCTTCTCTTCCTATTCTTCTGCCTTCCTCCAGCCCTTCTCTTCGAGCTCTATCTTCTATTTCTTTTCTTTTAGATTCCGCTTCTTCCAGTATCTCCTGAGCTTTTCTTTTCGCTTCTTCAATAATAAGGCTTCTTTCTTCCTGAAATTTATCTTCGTTCTCCCTTTCTTCTTCCTTTACTACCATTTTCCCATCGTCCTGTTCTTCTTCTCCTACCAGGAATAGTTCAGGGAGAAATTCCACTTCTTTGTAAAGCCTAAACAAAGATCTCATCCTCCCCTCCGCCACGGACAATTATAATTTCACCTGCTTCTTCCAGGCGGCGAATGGTGTTGACAATCTTCTGTTGAGCCTCGTTAACTACCCGCGCTCTCACCGGACCCATGTACTCCATATCTTCTTTAATCATCTGTGCTGCTCTCTGAGAAACATTGTGGAAAATTTTATCTTGTAGCTCTGGAGAGGCACCTTTCAAAGCCAGAGCTAAATCTTTCATATCCACCTGTCTTAACACCAGTTGTATTGCTCGATCATCCAGAGTTATAATATCCTCAAAGACAAACATCTCCGATTTAATTTCTTCTGCCAGCTCTGGATCTCTCTCTTCTAGAGCTTCCAAAATGCTCCTTTCTGTTCCTCTATCACTCTTATTCAAAATCTCCACCAGCTTTTTCTTCCCCCCCACTCTGGTAAAATCCTGGGTAGTAAGGAAATTAGAAATTTTTCTCTCCAAAACTGCCTCAATCTCTTTAACTATTTCTGGAGAGGTTCGATCCATAAGAGCTACCCTCATAGCTACTTCCCCTCGCACACTTTCAGGAAGATTTCCCAAAACCACCGCTGCTTGTTCCGGTCTTAAATAGGAAAGGATTAAAGCAATAGTTTGAGGATGCTCATTTTGAATGAAATTCACGAGCTGCAGCGGGTCAGCCCGGCGCAAAGATTCAAAGGGAGTAATTTCTAAAGTGGCAGAGAGCCGGCTGATAATTTCTTGAGCCCTGTGAGGACCTAAGGCTTTCTCTAAGAGTTGCCGGGCGTAATCTACGCCTCCCTGGGAAATATATTGTTGAGCTAAAGCCAGATGATAAAATTCACCAATGACTTCCTCTCGCAACTCCGGAGGAACTTTTTCCAGAGTGGCTATTTCCAGGGTTATATCTTCTATCTCTTCGTCGGTAAGCCTTTTTAAGATTTGAGCAGCCAGATCCGGCCCCAGACTCACAAGGAGAATGGCCGCTTTTTGTCTGCCAGTAAGTGACCTACGCTGAACGATAGACATAAGCTAATCCTCGTGTAACCAGCTTCTCAGAAGTTTGACCGCATCTTCCGGACTGGTGTGTACTAATTTTTTGATATCTTCTTCCATTCTTTTTTGCACTTCCATTTTTACCTTTTCCTCGGGGCTAAGTTCCACCGGCCTAATAGGAGGTAATCTTTCCTCTTCATATCTTTCTTCCTCTTCATAAAATTCTGCCATCACTCTTTCGGGAAGAGTAGCAGAAACCAGTATTCTTCTTCCCAGAGAGTACATCAAAAAGATTAAAAGCGCTATTAACCCATACTTAGCTAAAAGCTCTATCCACCTCATCATATTCTGAGAAGCTAAAGCTTTCTTTTCTTCTTCTTGCATCTCTCGATTGAAAGGAAGAGATTCCACAATCAGCATATCTCCTCGTTCTTCACTCAAGCCTGCTGCTGCCTTAACTACCCCTTCTATCTTTTCCACTTGTTCAGGAGGAAGATCGCCATCCACGAGCACTGCTACCGAAAGCCTGGTAATTTTCCCCGGAGAAGAAGCAAATTTCTCCATCACCCGGTTAATCTCATAGTTCACTGTTGACTCCCGACGGGTATAATCGCTGGTTTCTCCTGCTTCCTGGCTTTCTTCACCATAGACAGGAATATTAGAGGCTACTCCCGGAACACCCCCTGGCACAGCAATTCCCCCTCGATACTTTTCTTCTGTCTCCTGAGTACTTCTCGCTACTCCTTCTCCTCCTCTTATTGGCTCAAAGGTTTCCTTCTGGCCCTCTCGCTGTTCAAAATCCAAATCAGCACTCACCCGTACCACCGCCTGATGGTAGCCCAGAGCGCTCTCCAGCATAGATTGGATCCTATTTGTAAGAGTTGTCTCTACTTCCTTTTTCATTTCTAACTGAGTAGCAGTAAGACGAGATAAAGTTGCCCAGCTGGAGTCATCTCCACTACCACTAGCTAAAACGTTTCCTCGATCATCGATAATAGCTACTCGATTAGGATTTAAACCTTCTACACTATTGGCTACTAAATTAGTAATAGCTTCTATCTGAGCATCCTGGAGAGTGGCTCCAGAGCGGAGCTTTAGAACCACTGAAGCAGTGGGTGGCTTTTCCTCTTCAGCGAAAAGCCGCTCTTCCGGAACTGCAAGATGTACCCGGGCTCCCTCTACTTCTTTGAGCTCCATGATGGTTCTTTCCAGCTCCCCCTGCAAAGCTCGTTGATAGTTAACTTTCTGTAAAAAACTGGTAAGACCAAAAGTATTTTTATCAAAAATCTCAAAACCTGCTCCCCGAGCAGGCAAACCCTCTTGAGCTAACTTCATTCGCGCTTCGTAAACTCTATCTTGGGGAACCAGAATTTTAGTTCCTCCACCGGAGAGTTCATAAGGAATACCCAGCTCTTTCAATTTATCCACTACTTCTCCTGCTTCTTCTACCGATAGGTTTTGAAATAGAGGAGCATAATCTGGTTTCCCAGCATAAAGAAAGAGAGTAACCAACCCTGCCACCAAAACAGTAGAAATAAGCAAAAGCAATAATCTTTGCCCCTGGTCCATTCCTTCCCAGGTTTTTTTTGCCTGTTCAGCAAAGTCAGCTAATGGATTCTTCATAAATCGTTTACACCTGCATACGCATTATTTCTTGATAGGCTTCTACTACTTTATTCCTCACCTGCACTGCAATCCCCAGAGCTAAATCGGCTTTTTCCAGAGCTATAAAAGCGTTATGGATATCTTCCTCTCCTTGTGCTACCTTTTCTACCATCTGGTCCGCCTCAACCTGCAACTTGTTTACTTTTTGCAAAGCTTGATTTAAATATTCTCCAAATCCTCCAGCTCCTCGAGAAAGACCAGAAATTTCTTCCTCCCAACCCAGAGAAAGAGAAGATATGTTGTTTTCTATTCTCATTTTCTAATCCCTCATTCTCGACCAATATTGAGAGCGCTGCTCATCATACTTTTGGTAGCATTTAACGCTGCTATGTTAGCTTCATAAGCCCGGGTAGCAGCCAGCATGTCTACCATTTCATTCACCAAAACTACGTTAGGGTACTCCACCCACCCATCTGCATTGGCATCAGGATGCTCAGGCTGGTAAATTAACTGCGAGGGGGTGGAGAGATCTTCCTGGATTCTATTTACTCTCACTCCTCCATTTTTTGCCACCTCAAATACCACCACTTTTCTTCGGTATGGTCCTCCACCTTGTGTTCTAGTGGTATCAGCATTAGCCACATTGGAAGATATAATATCCATTCGTAAACGTTCAGCAGTAAGAGCTGAAGCACTGACATCGAAATTTCGGAATATTTTCACCTCATCGTACCTCCCGGACCACTGTTTTCAATAAACCAAATTTTTTTGAAACCATGCGAGTTAGGGTTTGATAATAGAGAGTATTTTCCAAAATCAAAGTCATTTCCTTTTCCATATCTACTCCTCCTCCGTCTTGGCGCACTGAATATTCCTCCACCCCCTTATTAATTGACTCTTCTCCTTTCCCCGGCATCAGGTGATCAGGATGAGTTCGCCATAAATTTCCTTTTTTTTCACTTTCTCTCAAATAAGTTTCAAAGCTTACATCCTGGCGCTGGTAGCCAGGAGTCTCGACATTAGCCACATTGTCTATCAATAAGTTCTGCCGAGCTAAAGATAAATCCAGGCCTTTTTCTAAAGTTCTAAAAACTGGATCTTGAATAATCTCGTTTCTCATTTTCTGCACCTCGGGCTTTTGCTTTCAACTGTTTAGCTAGGATAAATTATTGTGCCAAAAGGGGAGGGAAAGAAAAATTATATTGGGGGGGAAAGTTCAAAAATTATTTTTCTTTCAGTTTTTTGCGTAAGTAAGAAGGTAAAACACCCATTTCTTCCCGGTAAAGAGCACAAGTCCGGCGGGCTATATGAAAACCTTTTTTTTCTAATTCTTTCACTATTTCTCGGTCAGAAAGAGGACGATGAGGCGCTTCTTGAGCTAATATAAGTTTCATCATTTCCTTAACCGGGTAAGAACTATCAAAGAAAAATTTGACACTCCTTACCACTCCATCTGGAAAACAGATTGATTTTTCTTTCAATACCTGGCAAACTGCACTCACGCTTACTCCTACTCCTTCGGCCACCTCCTTTTGAGTAAGAGGAACAAAGTGACGAAACCCGCGAAGCAAAAAATCTTTTTCTCTTTCCACTATATAGTCTAAGACCCGCAATAACAGTTGATTTCGATAATTGAGACAAGATACCACCTCTCGTGCTTCCTCCAGCTTTTCTTGCCAGAAAATTTTCTCTCGCTCCGGAGTATTTTTTTTTCGTTTCCGGTAAAAAGAGAGCACTTCTTCATTTATTGTCAGTTGAAAATAAAGAGAAGGAGTGAGAAGCACTTCAAAACTATTTCTTCCTACATCCAGAATTTCTGCATCGGGAACGAGAAAAGGTAGAGGAGATTCTAATTCTTCTGCCTCTCGACCTAGAGAAGCTTCAAAAAATTGCGCCGGAGAAAAAAAGAGATTTTCCTGATAGGGTTCCAGAAGTTCTTGAAACTTATGGGGATGGGAAAGAAACTCTCGACGTACTGTTTCTTTTTCCTCCTTTTTTATCACTTCCAGCTCTATCATCTGTAAAATCAAAAAATCTATGGC
>NZ_JAAYFP010000026.1:0-7240 GCF_012728195.1 Candidatus Sordicultor fermentans | reverse complement strand
GTAGAGGTCTCGCCATTCCGGATTCATTTTCTCAATCAGATTTATTTTCCAGTCTCTTCTCCATTTCTTGAGTTGCTTTTCTCTGGTGATTGCCGAATAAGCATCTTCATAAACCTCATAATAGACTAAGCTGTGCAGGTGGTATGTCTTGGTAAAACCTTCGATAAGCTCATTTTTATGTGCAAACACCCGTACAGCGAGATTGGAGGTAACCCCTACATATAAAGTACCATTTTTATGGTTGGACATAATATAAACGTAAAATTGTTCTTTCAAGGCGCTTTCATTATAGGCAATTTAAAATGTTCTGTCATGCCTGAGCGCTTTTATCAGGCATCCACGCTTTTAAATACTTATGGACCCCTGATAGAACCATTCAGGGGCAGGCTAAAGATGGCTCGAAAGTCGCCGGGGTGATGGATGAGGAGCTTCATTGCGGCGACAGAAGAGGGTTATAAGGAAGGTTTTTCTCCTCTTATAGTTTGTGGTAAAATTATACTCGGTAAATGAGAAAGTTAAACATGCTTTAGGGGTTTAATATATAATTCTGTTCTGGTGTCTGAGGAGGAAAGGTTGATGAGCCAACCTTTTAAGCAATATTTGCGGTGGTTGTACCCGGGGATGCGGGTAAAGCGATGGTTGTTTCTGGTCATTGTGGGTGTGTTTCTCATCTCTTTAGGGGTGAGCTTGATTGTTTCCACTCCTTATTTTAGAAGCATATATGTGCTGTGGAGAAATTTTGTCTTTGGGTTTTTAAACCGTTACTGGCTGGCTATAGTTTTTGGTCTGGCATGGTTGGTGGGGGGCGTGGCGCTCGTAGTCTATGGCCTGCAGAAGATGAACCGTTCGGTTATTACTGCCATTTCTTCTCTTCCAGAAAAAGAAGTGGTTAATGAAGTTTTCAGAAAAAGGCAACTGGAAAAAGGACCAAGCATCGTGGCTATTGGAGGAGGACACGGGTTATATTCTCTTCTCCACGGACTGAAAGATTATACTTCCAACGCCACGGCAGTGGTTACAGTTTTTGATGACGGAGGGAGCTCCGGTCGCTTGCGAGAAGAGATGGGAGTTTTGCCCCCCGGTGATATTCGCAACTGCTTGATTGCTTTAGCTGATGTCGAGCCTCTGATGAGTGAATTATTTCAGTATCGCTTTGGGGAGGATACCGGCCTGGGAGGGCATAATTTTGGTAATCTCTTTATCACTGCTCTGGCTCAAATTACTGGAGATTTTCAAAAAGCGGTTTTTGAATCCAGCAAAATCCTGGCGGTGAGAGGAAAAGTTTTACCTACTACCGTTCAGAATGTCTTCCTCCGTGCCGAATGTGAAGATGGGTCAATCATCCTGGGAGAATCTCAGGTGGGCACCTGTGGGAAAAAAATAAAGAGGATCTTTCTGGAGCCCTCAGTGGTGCACACTACTCCTGAGGTGGTTAAAGCCATTGAAGAAGCAGACCTGATAGTTCTGGGGCCAGGAAGTCTATATACCAGTGTTTTGTGCAATCTGGCAGTGGAGGAAGTGAGGGAGGCTATTTTGCGTTCTCCTGCTCCTCTGGTTTTTGTGTGTAACATCACCACTCAACCCGGAGAAACGGATGGCTATGATTTTTCTGATCATCTGCAAGCAGTCTTCCAGTTTATTCCTCCTCAGCGCTTGAACTATATTATGGTGAATAATGGGATACCCAGTGAAGCGGGGGAGGAGGAGTTATCTCTCTCGGGGGCAGAGATGGTTCGAGGTAATGGGGAAGAAATACCTTCTTCTGTTAAGGTTATAAAGGCCGACCTTATTTCTTATCATCATCCCAGTCGTCATGACTCCCAGAAGTTGGCTCAAGTGCTTATGTCTATTCTTCTGGAGGAGAAACCTTCCTGGGCTTTTTATTTGACTCTTCACAACGACGAAATCCTCAAGGGCTTGAACCCTGTACATCTTGTAAACCAGTGGAGGTTAAGAGCCCGAGAAAATGGAGAGAACAAGAAAAAAGAGGAGAAGTCTGCTCCCCTTTATGGATCAAAAGCGTCCAGGCGAAAATGAGTTCCCCGGGATAGAGGATTTTTAAAAGCTTCTTCCGTTACTAAAAGAGCGGTTTCGGCCATGTTTTCCAGTTCTAAAAGGGCCGGGGATATACCGTATTCTTCTTTGAGATGAGCAATTTCTTTTTTCATGGCGGTCAATATCTGTAAAGATTGAGAAAGACCTCTTCTTTCCCTTATTAGTCCTACATTTTCCCACATATTTATCCGGATGATTTCTTTCAGACTGCGTAAAATGTTTTCTGGGGGAGGTTCTCCCCATTTCTCCCGAAAAGGAAGAACAGCAAAATTAGGAAGCTCTTCACTATGTTTTACTATATCCCGAGCTGCTCGATATCCAAAGGTAAGTCCCTCTAGCAAACTGGTAGAGGCTAAACGATTGGCTCCGTGTAAGCCGCTGCATGCTACTTCTCCTGCAGCGTACAATCTTTTTATGGTGGTTCTTCCCCGGGTATCGGTGAGCACTCCTCCACAGGCAAAATGAGCACCAGGAGCAACAGGAGCCGGTTCCTGCGTGATATCTATTCCCCTTTGGAGAAGTTCTTCATAAATGGTGGGGAAAGTGTCTTTTATTTTACGGGGCTCCATTTTTTGCCGGAAGTCTAAATAAACACAATTACTCTCGTGAATTTTCATTTCCTGAAAAATTGCTCTCGCTACCACGTCTCGAGGAGCTAAACTTCCCCGGGGGTGATATCGGTACATAAAAGGCTCTCCGTTTGCGCTTATGAGCTCTGCTCCTTCTCCCCGTACTGATTCAGAAATGAGAAAAGAGGAAGAATATTGAGGGGTATAAAGGAGGGTGGGGTGAAATTGTACATATTCCATATTGCTCAGGCGAGCTCCTGCTCTTCGGGCTATAGCAAAGCCATCCCCGGTGTTCCACGGACCTCCTGAAGAATAGCGGTAAATTTCGCTCAAACCCCCGGTAGCTAAAATGGTAGCAGAAGCAAGAATGGGAATTACTTCTTGCGCTTCTTCCTCCCACACATAAGCTCCCAGGCACTCCAGCGGTAGGTAGCGGCTTTCGGGGTGGGGAGTGTCACGAGAAGAGACAATGAGGTCTAATGCCAGGGAATTTTTTTTCACCTCAATTAATGGTTCGTGCAAAACGGCTTTGTTCAAGTATTCCTGGATGACTTTTCCTGTGTAATCCTTGACGTGGAGGATACGGCGGAAAGAGTGGTTTCCCTCTCGGAAGAGGTCCCATTTCCCATTCCTTCGGTCAAAGGGGATTTGTAAGCGATCAATTAATAGTTTCTGCACCAAAGGCGGGCCCAGGCGAGATATTAATCGAGCGCTCGCAGTGTAAGATGTGAATGCCGAGGCTTCCATGATATCTTTAATGAGAAAAGAAGGATTATCGCCCTCTCCTCGGAATACTATTCCTCCCTGAGCTTTAGCAGTGTTGGTGTCCTCTAAATCTTCACCTTTGGTGAGGAGTAATATGCTCTTCCCTGCTTCAGCCAAAAAAAGAGCAGCGCTGCTTCCGGCAATGCCATTACCAATGATTAAGACATCGTAGCGGTCAGGCATTTTCTTCCATTTTCAGACTCATATCAATCCAGGTAGCATGATGGGTGATATAACCGGTGGAAATTATATCTACTCCCTGCTCCGCCACTTTACGAATGGTGGTAGGGTTGATATCTCCGGAGGCTTCCAGAGTGGCTTTCCCTTTAGCTATTTTAACTGCTTCCCGGATATTTTCTACACTCATATTATCTAACATAATAATATCTGCTTTTTCTTCTAAGGCTTCTTGCACTTGCGCTAAAGTAGTACATTCTACCACTATTTTGGCGGTAAAGGGAAGAGCGGGGCGGATTTTTTTGATTGCTTCTTTCACCGACCCACACAGAGCGATGTGGTTATCTTTAATTAAAGCGCAGTCATAAAGCCCCAGGCGGTGATTTACCCCCCCTCCACATCTCACGGCATATTTTTCAAAAATCCGCAAACCCGGGCTGGTTTTCCGGGTGTCGGCTACTTTCACGGGCAAGCCTTCCACCAGCTTTACCAGCTCTTGGGTTTTGGTGGCAATACCACAGAGGCGTTGCAGGAGGTTTAAGGCAGTTCTCTCTCCCATGAGGATAGCCCGCGCTGGTCCTTCTATTTCTAATAGCACTTCCCCGGGGGAAAAATTCTGTCCCTCAAAAACTTTTGCCTCCCCTCTCGTTTGAGAGTTAAGGAGAGTGAATACTCGAAGAGCGAAATACCCTCCAGCCATTACTCCCTCTTTTTTGGCTGTAACCTTAGCTTTTACTGTATTTTTTCCCAGGTCACCCAATCCTTGAGTGGTAATGTCAGCAAATCCCAGGTCTTCTTCTAAGAAAGCCTGCAGTCTTCGGTCTACATCCCAGGGCACTAACCCTAACATATTTATCATCCTTTCTATTTAGAGAATTTCTTGAGGAAATCTTCATCTTCAACTATACCCTGCAAAAGATAAGCGGATATTTTTTCTATCCCCCCTCTTCTTCCATATCGAGAAGAGAGATGTTGATTACACTCAAAGAGATATTGGGGGTTGCGTATTAAAGAGACCACTTCTTCAGGGTTGAGGTTGAAAATGGGAAGAACTTTCCTGCCCATTCCTGTGGCCTGGATAGTGGAAATATCATCGGTGCTCAAAGCCAAACTGCACTGTTGTAAGGCTTCACCCCGAAAGCGGGTAAGGTTCAAATAAGCACCTTCTTTTTCCAAGTATCCTTCCATTATATCTCCTTCTAAGCTTCTTCTCCAGTGCCAGCCTCTTTTTTCCCCTATTTCTCTTGCTTCCCGAGTTTTTATTTTTCTGGGAATGGTTAGAATGAAATAAGTTTTGTCCCCTCGCGACATTTTCTCCACCACGTCTAAAAAAAACTTCAAGTCAGAAGAAAATTTTTCTTCTCTGGGAAACAGAGCATAAATGGGCTTTCTCCCGTGGGAGAAAAGGAAGGCAGAAGAGGAGAGAAGGTCGGCTAAGAGATTACCCACAAAGTAAGCTGGTATATTTTTCCTCCGCAAATTACGCACCAGTTCATAGTCGTTGGCCAAAACCGCGGAAGAAAAACGAAAAAAAACGGTATGCCAGAAAGATAAAGAAGGACGGAGACTTTTAATTACCGGGATATATATGGCTTTTTTGCCGGTTAAAAGAAAAAGAGGGAGAAGAAAAGAAGGATTGTCACCCCAGAACACCACTTTTTCTTCAAACTTTCTCCTGCTCGCTAAGGCAGAATGAATAAGGGTTAATCTCTTGAACTTTGATATATTGTCTTCAAAGGAAGAGTGAGGGGGTTTTATTTCCATCAGCCCTTTTTTTTGCCATCTTCCTGGATTGTCAATACTGAGAAAGAGAATTTCTGCTTCAGGATAAGCTTCTTTCATTTTATGGTAAAGTTTTAGAGATAATTTTTCTTCTAATTCTCCCTGGGTAACAAATAAAAAGCAGTTCATTACCGCCACCTTTTCTAAGTTTAATAACTCCCATTTTTGAAGTTCTGTCCTCTATAAGAAACTGACTGGCAAATTTTATCTATTATAATATAGTTAACTGTAAAAATCATTGTAACCTCTCTTTTGGCGTAAAGAATAAGCGCTTTGCGACTTTTGAGTCCATTATTGCAGGCCTCGTATGGCAGCGTAAGAAAAAGGGAGGAAGATTAAAAAGCTGAGGCAGCAACACTGAATCTTTCCCCCGGCGTTATTATCCCGCTCTTTGTTTTTTTGGTTTACGCTGCCAGACTACGCTCTCTGTCATTCTCGAGATTTTATCGGGAATCTACCTCCCCGCCGTCATGCCTGAAATTTAGGTGGGAATCCACCCCCGCAGTCATTCCCGAAATCTTTTATCGGGAATCCAAATGCTTTTAAAAACCATGGACCCCGGCTTAAAGATTGCCGGGGTGACGAATAAGGGCAATAAATACATTCAGGAGCAGGCTAAAAACGGCTCGAAAATTGCCGGGGTGACGAGGAGGTGGGAATCCAAAGGTTTTTGCCCTTAAATAATTTAGATTCCTAGTAAAGAGGGTCACAGAGTCCCTTCTTTGTGGTCTGGTATAAGCTGAGGGATAACTATAAATTTTTACAGCTTGTCTTACAAGCTCGATGGCGTGTAATTTTTCTTGTTAGCGACCCGGGGTTAACTACCTCTACTTTATTTTTCCTCTGAAGCTTTTAACAGCTCTATAAACTCCTTCGCCGTTATGACTTTGATATTTTTGTATTGTTTTAATTTAAGCAAGTGTTGGTCGCCTGATATGATAAACTCACATTCACCAGCTGCGGCGCATTCCAGAAAGATATCATCTCTAGGGTCGTCTTTTACCATACATATCTGCTCTTGTGGGTTTACCAGAACTACATGTTCAAAAGATAAAAGCGTGCCTAACAACTTTAATCTCTCTTCTACGCTTCCCAGAGCTGAAAATCTATCTCTGGCAAAAACTTCGCGGTATTCCCTAATTATTTCTTCACTTACTACTGGTTCGAACCTTTTCTCTACCCAGCCATCAACCAATTTAGCAGGATAGCTTTCTCTGCTGATAAAACCAGAAATTAAGACGTTGGTATCAATTACTGCCCGCAAGAGGTTCTGGCCTTTTCAATCTCTTCTTTAACATCTGCCTCAGTAATCCCGGCTCTTGCGGCTTTTTCCCTGAACTCGCTCAGCATCTGAGAAGCTTCCAGCTGTTTAGCTCTCTCGACCAAATCCTTTAGTTCCTCATATTTAGAATAACTTAACAAGACACCTTTTGGCTTTGACCGTGAAGAGATAACAAAAATTTCGCCCTTTTTTACTTCTTCTAAGCATTCATCCAGTCTGGACTTAATCTTATTCACTTCTATTATCTTTTCCACTGGCTCACCACCTCTGCTAATCCCTTATATATTTTAGCATTAATCTCCTGGTAAATATAGCCTTATGGTTTTATTGGTTTAGGCATGGTTTTTTATTTATTTGTCTTACCATTCCCGTATTTTTTTCCCCCGGAGGGAGGGAACAAGAGGCGTAAGAAAAAAGCATTTTGAGGAGAATCACCTTGGTGCTCTCCCCGGAAGGGTGAGGGAAAGGAAAAGAGTCGAGGAAGAGGAAAAGTTCAGGAACGAGAACATCCTCTTCTCTTATTTAGACCCCTCGTAGAACCACTCAGGAGTGACAGACAACGGGATAATAGAGACGTTCAGGGTTGACGACCTCCTCCTCCGTCATGCCT
>NZ_JAAYFP010000025.1:0-4835 GCF_012728195.1 Candidatus Sordicultor fermentans | reverse complement strand
TGAAGGAGCTCAGGAAGGTATGGAATCTACTAAAGATTTGGTCTCCAAGCGTGGTCGCTCCAGCCGCCTGGGAGAGAGGAGCCGAGGTCATATTGACCCGGGAGCTGCCTCAAGCTATTTTATAATTGAAGCTTTTTTTGGGAGCCTGATGGATGATTGATGATTGATAATTGATAATTGATAAGAGCAGCCTGCGGTATAAGATAAAGGTGCAAGCTGCCTTAGCAGAAAAAGAGAATACATAGGCTTGCCCCTGTAGAAATTTTTCTCTGGAGGAGGGAGATATCCCTTATAGTCCCGCCAACGGTCGGGGAAAAAATTCCGTTAATAAGTTGACATCGTGCTTGAAAATGATGGAATATTACTGGAGAGAAAAATATTTCATCAGGAAAGAAGTGAGAGGTTAAAAGTCAGGTTCAGGCTAAATGCCATACGTACCTTGAAAATTAAATAGTAATTATCAGCTCCTTCCTAATAAGCTCTGGTTTATACTTAGTAAGACAAAAAACGGGTCATGCTAATTTCCTGAAAAGATCAGTGGTTTCCTTTTGTACTAATGTATCCTAATTTCGTGGTGTTTTAGGCGCTAGAAACACTAGCACTCTTGTTGTTTAATTGTAAGTAGTTAGCGCTTTTGACAAGATGGTATATAGTATTAATCGGGCTAACGGTTATCTTCTCCTTCAAAACCTTCAAAATCGCCAGTTTAGATGCCTATTTCAGACTAAAGAAGCATAATTTTACTTGCTACCCATTTTATTTTTAAATATCTGCAGCCAGAACCAAAATCAACCCTCTCTTACCTAATAATCCGTGGAGATTTTCATTGTTATTTCTGTTAGGATAGGAGCAAAGTAAGGTATTTATTGTTAACTGGATGCGTCTCAACCGGGGCAATAGACTTTTAGGTTTTCTGAAGAAAGTTGCGAAAGCACAATTTATTGCCTCTATCTAGCTTCCGGCCACATGATAACTGGGAAATACCCTGAAAGTAATATTAATTTTCGAGGTGGGGATGGTATGACTTATCAAACTATTACAGGAGGAGGTAGGAAAAAAATGTATCGCAAGTCTTTAATTACCATTTTGATGACCGTTTGTTTTCTATTTGGTTTGATTTCTGTGGGTGGTGCTCAGGAAAAATTAGTGGTTTGGATAGGCGGGCATGTGGTAGAACAGGAAGAAACTTGGGCTAAGATTGTAGAAGACTTTGAGAAGCAATCTGGGGTTGACGTTGAATACCGGCTCATTGGGTTTGAAGTTTATTATGATAGCTTAGTAACTGCTTATGAGGCAGGAGAACCGCCAGATGTTTGTTTTGCTGATCTTGGGGGTTGGGTTCCTACTTTTGCCTCCCAGGGGTGGTTAGAACCATTGGACGATTGGTTAGCCAGTTGGGAAGGTGTTGACCAAATTTGGGAGAACCTATGGCCTACAGTTACTTACGAAGGAAAAAAGTACGGCCTTCCATGGTATACTGACTGTCGGTTGCTCCTCTACAATAAAATCATGTTTAAAGAAGCAGGCTTAGACCCCGATGATCCTCCTCAGAGTTGGGATGAGCTCTTGGAATACGCTAAACTTCTTACTGATGCCAGTCAGATGAAATATGGATATGGTGTGTCGGGAGCTATGAGTGAGACAACTACCCTGGGTTATATGATATTTCTTTTTGGTGCAGGAGGAGAACTTTTAACTTCTGATTACCGTCAAGCAGCCTTTAACACTAGCGAGGGATTAGAAGCTTTGAAGTTTTATACCGATCTTTACACCAAGCATCAGGTATCTCCTCCAGGAACCCCTGGTTACACTGAAGATGACTATCGCACCATGATGGCCCAAAACAGGATCGCTATGGCTATCGGAGGTCCATGGTCGTTCCCCTTGATCGAATTGGCTAATCCTGAGATTAAAGGTAACTATATGGTAGCAACTCATCCTTATCTCCGGGAACCAGCCAGTGTTTTGGGAGGTTGGGCTTCAGTTATATCAGCTACTTCTCAGAATAAAGAAATAGCCTGGGAGTTATTAAGTACATAACCAGTTATGATGTGTGGGTGTACTGGATTGAGCAGCATGGAGGGCCTATGCCTACTCGGATAGATGTATGTAGCGATGTCCCCCAATTTCAGGATCCTAAGTGGAAAGTAATTCTGGATACTTTCCCCTATGCTAAAGTGAGACCACCCATTCCCGAATGGCCAGAAGTATCCCATGCTATACAGTCTATGGTTCAAAGAGTTTTAACTGGAGAAATGACTTCTGAAGAGGCTATCGAATGGGCGGATAACGAAGTAAATGCTATATTGGGAAAATGAGTGAGAATTCTAAGTTGAGGGGCCGGCCCTATTGTGGCCCCTCTCTGAGTCAAACGTGGCTTCCTATTTTAAATCTCTAACTCAAAAACCAGCATTCCGTTTTATTATTCCCTACTTTTTGGTGCTACTTTTGTTAATTGCTTATCCTTTGTACACCAATTTTTACCAGAGTTTTCAAACTGAATCTGGTCTCTCTTTAGAAAATTATAAGAATTTGTTTAAAAATCCTCTCTTCTTTAAGATTCTGGGTAATACTGGTATATGGGTAGCGGCCAGTGTGGGACTTCAGTTTGTGATTGGTTTAGGGTTGGCTCTACTCCTGAACCAGCCTTTAAAGGGAAGAGCTATATTCCGGGGAATAATTCTGGTTCTCCCCTGGGCTACTCCAGATATTGTGGCTGCTGTGGCGTGGAAATGGATGTACAACGATATGTATGGGGTATTTAACGACATCTTAGTAAGATTGGGATTGATTAACACATATCTACCCTGGTTAGGTCAACCTAACTTGGCTAAGTTAGCAGTAATTATCGCCAATGTTTGGAAAGGATTTCCAATCTCGGCTATGCTGTATTTAGCTGCTTTGCAAACAGTTCCCAAAGATCTATATGAGGCAGGAAGTATAGATGGAGTTTCTACGTGGCAGAAGTTTAGGTTCATTACTCTTCCTTTAATCAGCCCTTTTATTTTAACCACAGTTATGCTCACTGTTATGTGGACTATCAATTATTTTCCATTAATTTTTACCATGACCGGAGGAGGACCAGCCAATGCTACTGATACTTTAGTGACTTTTGCCTACCGTAAAGCTTTCCGCTTTATGGATTTTTCTGGATCAGCCGCTTTATCTACTTTCACTTTTTTGGTGATCTTAGTCTTTGCTGTGGTCTATACTCGCTATTTACTTCGAGAGGAAGAGAAATGAGAAAAATTAAGATATGGATTCTTTATCTGGTTTTATCTATTATTGCTTTGATTGTGGCTTTCCCTTTCATTTGGTTAGTTATTACTTCCTTAAAGACTTATCCTGATATTTATCACTTTCCCATTATTTATTGGCCTTCTGAGGTTACCTGGGAACATTATGACTACGTCATCCGATTAGATTTTCTGAGGTATTTTCTAAATAGTTTGGTTATTGGAATAGGGACTGCTGTTTTGACTATTGTGATAGCTGCTTTACCTTCTTATGCTTTTGGCAGGCTATCTTTTAGAGGAAAAAGACCTCTGCTTCTCTCTATCTTAGTTTGTCAAATGTTTCCTCAAGTTACCTTTGTTATCCCTTTTTTTGTGATATTCAGGCGACTTGGTTTGATAAATACTCATTTAGGAATGATGATATCTTACCTTCCTTTTACTACCCCGATTGAAATATGGATTTTAAGAAATTTTTTTCAGGGGATCCCTGGAGAGCTGGAAGAAGCAGCTATGATAGATGGTTGTACTCCGATACAAGCTTTTGTCAGGATTATTTTTCCTCTGGCTATTCCTGGTATCGCTGCGGTGGCAATTTACGCTTTTATATTTGCCTGGGGGGAACTGATGTTCGCTCTTTCTTATCTTCCTTCCCAGGAAATGCAGACGATTCCAGCTTTTCTCACCCTTTTCGTGGGTCAATATCAGACCCGCTGGGGGCCTTTGTTTGCCGGGTCAGTTATTGCTTCTCTTCCTCCTCTTATTGCTTTTATCTTTTTCCAAAGGCAGTTTATATCTGGTTTAACTGGAGGAGCGATCAAGCAGTAATTTTAAATCTTAATGGTAAATCTACCTAAAAGGATAACATCTCTTTATTCTTTGAGAATTAAGTGATTAACTGGGATTGCGAGTTTGGTCTGGAGAACATGTGTCAATAATTGGAGTTGACATCGTGCTTGAGAATAATAGAATAATCGGTGGGAAGACAAATATTCCTTCAAAGAGATTTTCTCTACCAGGAAACAAGTTTTATGGGTAAAGCATGAAAAGAATAACTCTCATAAGTTTGTAGGTTAAGCGAGAGTAGCTTCTTACAGAGAGTTTCTTTAGCTCTTTTGAGGGACATAATAGATTAGAAGACAAGAGCCAGAAAGCAAGTAGTGATAGAGGTATCTTTTGTCAGTTGGGGTTTTTATGAAAGAAATTCGTAAAATCAGGGAATAAAGAAAGAGCTGATAATCGAGGTATGGTAGCCAGATAGGAAGGAGAGTCTGGTAGATATTCAGCTTGATAAAGATTTGATGTGCGAGTATATCTTCGTTAAAGGCTTTGGGATAAGGGCAGGGGGCAAACTTCTTAAAGAGATTTTTAGCTCGGGTAAAACGGAGTTTTCCTATTTTACCGGTTTCGATGTCAATGGGCAAAACCCATTCACATAAGGGTTACACATAATTCATTAGTAGGAGGTTAATCTCGTGAAAATTCTTTTAATTGCTGACCTGGAAGGGGCCTCGGGAGTGGTGGATAATGAGCAGCAGGCTAAGCCCGGTGCTTCTCTTTACCATGAAGCAAGAAACTACCTTATTTCTGATGTAGGTGGAG